>NZ_JBMNPX010000012.1:0-81368 GCF_050943825.1 Pseudoflavonifractor sp. | reverse complement strand
TTGAAATAGTTGGTGTTGATTGCGGTGAGGGTCCACCCGTTCCCATCCCGAACACGGCAGTTAAGCTCACCTGCGCCGAAAATACTTGGCTGGAGACGGCCTGGGAAGATAGGTAACGCCAACACAAAGAAGGGTCTGGTCTGACCAGACCGGACCCTTTCATATTCCTCCTTAGCTCAGTCGGTAGAGCCCGCGGCTGTTAACCGCGTTGTCGTTGGTTCGAGTCCAACAGGGGGAGCCAAAAATAGAGTGGCTTGCCGCCACGAACGCCGTGACGGCAAGCCGTTTTCTTTCTAGTGGACGGCATATGGGCCTTTAGCTCAGTTGGTTAGAGCAGCCGGCTCATAACCGGCCGGTCCACGGTTCGAGCCCGTGAAGGCCCACCACATAGGGGTATAGCTCAGCTGGTAGAGCAGCGGTCTCCAAAACCGCGTGCCGAGGGTTCGATTCCTTCTGCCCCTGCCAGAAATCATTACAGCGACCGCTGTCTTTGATAAAAGATGGCGCGGTAGTTCAGTTGGTTAGAACGCCGGCCTGTCACGCCGGAGGTCGAGGGTTCAAGTCCCTTCCGCGTCGCCACTGTTGGGTGCAATCGCGCCTGACATGCTGCTATAGCTCAGTCGGTAGAGCGCATCCTTGGTAAGGATGAGGTCCCCAGTTCAAATCTGGGTAGCAGCTCCAAAAAGTCCTGAAATCTTCGGATTTTGGGACTTTTTTCTTTTGTTTTTGCGAAAATTGTGTGGGTCAAAATGTGGGTCAACTGCCTGACCCACACCGTGACCCACATGCCGAAATGTCCAGAAAGGGTTAGAAATGGCCAGGCAGGAAGTTTGTGCTTCCCGCCTGGCCTGTTGCTATTTTTGTGGTCACATGACCTGTTCCATAAAACTGCCCATGGTTTGTGCTGCCTCATCCTGTTTCTGCCGTGTGGCATGGGTGTAGGTGCGAAGGGTGAACCCTGCGTCGTAGTGTCCCAGCATACTGGATACCGTCTTGACGTCCACGCCGTTCTGCAGGGCGGTGGTTGCGAAGGTGTGTCGAAGATCGTGAAATCTCAAGTGCTCCAAGCCCGCGTCTTTCAGCAGTTTCTTGTGTAGGTTCACCACCGAGTCGGGGTGATACATTTCACCTGTGATGGGCGAGGGAAACATATAGGGGTTGTCAGGATGCTTCTCGTGTTCCTGGATCAGCAGATCCACCGCCACTTGTGGGATGGAAACCAGACGAACGGAATTTTCGGTCTTGGGCCGGGTGAGTTCCAGACTCCCGTCCGGGTTACGGACATATTGCTTGCTGACCGAGATGGTCCGTTGTTCCGCGTCCAGATCGTCCCAGCGAAGTGCTACCAGTTCGCCTTTTCGCAGGCCGCTGACCAATTCCAGATAGAACATGGGGAGGAGGTCGCGGTCTCTGGCGGCATCTAAATACGCCCGAATGTGTTCCTGGGGCAGGATCTTCATCTCGATTTTTCTGGGTTTGGGTGCGATGCAGTCTTCGGTGGGGTTGGCGACGATCAGCTTTTCTTTTCTGGCGCGCTCGAAGGCGCTGTGGAGCATAAGGTGAACGCTTCGCACCGTGGTTGAACTCAGGCCAGGGTTGCCGCTTTTTCCGATATGGACCCGTCCGTTTTCCATCAGCTCCTTGTACAGCTTTTGAAGGTCGTGCGAGGTCAGCTTTCCCAGTTTAATGTCCCCGATGCGGGGGATGGTGTAGGTCTCAATCATGAGTTCGTAGCGATTGGCGGTGGCAGTGCGGACATTGGTTGCACTCCTGACTAAAATATTAAAAACCCAGAGACGATTAACTTTTTGCATCTGGTAAGATGAAAGTACTACGGGATTAGTTCCTCCACGATATTCTCTTTGCTAAGATCCGGGCTAATTACAGGCCGCCGTTCTGACCGCACGGGACCACTGGTTACTGCACCATCGACCGTTGGCCGCCGCAGAATGCATCTGGCATATGAGACCACTTCGAGTCAAGACGATATTATGTGAAGCTCATAGCACTCCTCAAGGATTGGTGGAACAGGAGTCCAATCATCTTTGTAGAGCGAATACGCATTTATCATGTTGGTGTGATGCACGCGGATTTTCATTCCGGTGGAAAGCCCACTCCACAGTACCAGCTCCCCAGCTGAATCAAAAATTGCGGTATCAGGCGTTATCTTGACCGTTACATCGTCACCATCTTCAGGGCGCACAACAATCAAGCTGAAATACAAGTCATCAGATAGGAACTCCACGATTTCTCCTTCCGTGGTGGACAAAGAGAACGGGGATGATGGCATTCGTTCCGGGACCAAGACAATTGCAAGAACTACAGCCAGAATCAAACATAATACTGTAGATACCCAAAACAGGATCCGATAATTCACACATTTCGGAGTTGGCTGTTTCTGCATGATATTCGATCTCCTTTAGCTTGTAGGTCGGTAAGACACAAATAGATTGTAAATATCTTGTGTAATTCTTGTTGCATATGTATACGCTTCACCGTCTCCAAGTCCATAATCATTAAAGTCGGTGTCGGTACCGCTGCCAGCAGTCAATATTCCGATGAGTGTATAACCTGTATCGCTGTTATAAATATAGACAGGCCCTCCGCTGTTGCCGCCAGTGGCATCCCAATCACCACACAAGTATTTTGCTGCGCTATATCTTACATAGCCGGTTCCCAAAAACATATCACGGTCAACATCGTCTTGCTCATATCCAGTGACCTCGGCCGGATAGCCTGTGTTGTACACATAGGTGTTGTTATATGACGCACTCTGCCATCTTATGCCAAGCCAGCCGGTTTGATTTCCAACCTGAGAATCCAACTCAATAACGGCCCAATCATCTGCGGAACTGCCCGACTGCAAATAATCAGTAGAGATAATTACATTTTCCCCGATCACAGGGTCATCAATGGTTTCCCGGCCATATGGTTCGAGAGTCCCGTTTTTGGCAGGGACGATGTAGATAGAATCTGCTATTCCATATGTAGCATGGTAAACACAATGCGCAGCAGTTGCAACTGCAGATGGTCCGATAACAAAACCAGAGCCAATCCCACGATAACTAACGCCGTTGTGCGTATATTGTGCGTAAATATAAACGGTATTGCAATATGGACCAACTGTTGTATTGGTGATATGTACTCTATTGTCAGCGCTGCCTACGATTGCGGCAGGACTTGCTAAATTGCCATCGTTATACTCCGTGCCATTTGGGAAATATCCGGGGCTGATTGCATAGTCAGCATCACCAATTGCATTCGGCACCTCAGAAAACGAATGATACGAGGTCGCTCCACTCTCAAAGTCGTATCTTACATAGTCACTGCTTTCAACAATTGACGCTTGATTATCGACGAAAGCAGAAGCATCAGTAGCTACTGCATATGATGTCATGGACATAAGCAGAGTGGCAACGAGAATAATTGAAAATATCTTTTTCAGTACGACACTCCTTTATTCATTTGTAGAAAACCGGATTAGAACTGGTAAGAGATTCCGATACAGCAACGATTGTTTTTATCCTTAATGTGGCAGAAACGATGTCGTTTTCTCGCATTTTCTTCATTGAAGCAAAAAAGGCGCATAAACATATTCCCCAAAGAATATGTTCATGCGCTCACACTTACGATTTTAATTCGTCCTCTCCAAAGCGGAAGAGAAGAATATTTCCGACTCGGTTGGCATTTGGTATGACGCATGAACTGCTTGCCGTACATATTACTTCCTCCATTCCTTTAAAATTCCAATTACACCTTGGCATTTAAAGTATATCATATACGACTCACCCTGCAACCCTTTTTATTTTAACAATTTAACCCCATTTAAGTTAAGTCTGACATACATCGGAGGACTATCGAGATGGCCAACCTCGACAGATTGAGCAACGGTGCGAAGAAACAAAAAGGCTGATTGAGAGAGATGGAAGAAGAAAACATATGACGAAAATGCCAATGGACAAACGCTATGTGATTGATAATCTGGCAGCGCAGACTGGCGGATTCTTTGTCCCTCCTGCAAAAGAGGATATGGCCTATACGAAGCTACTCTTTGATGTCTGTGAGCAATTTGGTATCCGTTATTATTCCGCCGCAAAGAAAGAACGCCACATTGTTGAAGACGTGGCTCGTGTAACTTGGGTAAAACCACAGGAAGAGAAAACCGGGGTTCGGCAGGACATTCGACCAGCTTTTTCTGCTTGACCCACACCGTGACCCACACGCGGAAACGAGCGGATGGAATCAATGGATGAAAGAGTGCCAAAGACCTCATCCTTTTGAGCGGAAATGGCCCGAAAGCTTTGGAAATGAAGGGGTTGAGGCGTCCCGATCACTTGGTAAGGATGAGGTCCCCAGTTCAAATCTGGGTAGCAGCTCCAAAAAGAAGCATCTGCTTTGTGCAGGTGCTTCTTTTTTTAGTTTTTGGGGGAAGTTGAAGTGCTGGGGGCAAAAGTGCTGCTCCACTGTGTGCGGTTTTGGTTCTTGCTGGTATTTAAGGTATACGGATAGGACAAGAAGCTCTTGAAATCAGACGATTTTCAGAGCTTTTTTATATATGTTTTTAGATAGGAATAGGGTATTACAGCCCTATTCCTATATTTTTTGGGAACACAAGAATACAGGGAGGTGCTATAATTTTTCACAGAAAATGTTCAGAACAGTCGAAAAGCGCAGAGCAAAAGAATAACAACAACTGAGAGGAGCTGGAGGAATTTTCCGGCTCCTTTATTGTTAAGACACCATTAGGATGGGCGGACACCCGTACATATCTGGACGGCAGCTGCTTTGTCTGCTGAAGCAGCAGAACCCGTAAAACTTTAGAGAAGAGGGGCTGCCGCTGTAAAGACAGGGCAGAGCGGGAGCTGCGGGAGGCTTGCGAAATGGAAACTGAGTATAGAAGCATAGAATACCGGCTCCATGAGTCTCTGGTCCAAATGCAGGAAATGCTGTCCATATTGGAGTTTGATCATAGCCTCCTTGACTGCATACAGGACTGCAAGGAACTGATAAAAAATAAACAGTATAAAGTTGCCGTCATGGGCGAGTTCAAACGGGGAAAGAGTTCGCTGATCAACGCGCTTCTGGGTGCAAAGATACTTCCCGCCGACGCAACGCCTACCACAGCTACCATTAACCGCATTACCTACGGCCCGGAGCCCGGGGCAGTCATTGCCTTTCGGGACGGGACCAGCAGGGAAATCTCCGTCGGGGAGCTGGAGGACTATGTCACAAAAAGGACGGCCGACGGGGAGGCACGGGCCCTGCAGATCAAAGAGGCCACCATATACTTCCCCACCGTCATTTGCCAGAATCATATTGACATTATTGACACACCCGGCCTGAATGATGACCCGAGAATGACCCGGATTACAATTGAGATGATTGAGCATGTAGACGCAGTGATTGTGCCCATTCACGCCCGCGCACCCTTCAGCGAGACGGAAAAAAAGTTCGTCTGTCAGCTGATGGAGAGCGAAAATATACAAAACCTGGTCTTTGTGGTTACCTTTTTGGATCAGCTGGATGAGGATGACTATGAGTATGAAACATTTATGGAGTACATCCGGCGGCGCATTCAGTCGGAGGTGTTTGCGGAGTTGGAGCGGCGCGGCAGCCCGGAGTCTGTGACGGAAAAAGCCCATCGCATGCTGGACCAGCTGCAGGTAAATGGAATCTCCTCTGCGCAGGCACTGGAATCTTTCGTCACCAACAATCGGGACCTGCGCAGAAAAAGCAGATTTGAACCCTTCTGCGACGTGCTCCTTGGCGTTGTTACGGCAAAGCAGCTGGAAAATGCCGTCAGAAAGACCGTTGCAGCGCTGGAGACCGTGGTCGGAAGATTTGACGAGCAGAACCAAAAGCGCAGAAAAGCACTGGAGGAGGGTTTCCGGACCCTTGAGGCGTGCCGGGAAATGGTAGCGCAATACTGCCAGGACGCACCCCGGGTGCTGGAGACCGCGCTTTCAAGGGATTCCGACACGCTGCAGGCCATGATAAACGGCTTCAATGCCAACAAAAACTATATTGTGGAGGAGTCCATCAAAGGCCTTTCGCAGGTGAGGGAGAACAGGCATGAGGTCATTCTTGCGGTGCTGGAGGAGACCTCACAACGGGTGAGGGAGGAAATGCACAGGCGCTGTCTGGAGCGGGAAACAGCGCTGACAGAGTTCTTCCGCACCGCCCTATCCCAGCTACAGGAACAGGAGCGGAGAGAGCTGCAGGCTGTTTCCTGCCTCCTGGGTATGGGGAATCAAATCGGTTTTGAGCAGACAGCGGAAGCCATGGAGCAGTTCACAGAGGTCATATTCCATAATGCGGTGTTTTCCTGGGAGGTGTCAAGTCTGTTCAGGGGTCAGGATTTGGCCCGCTGCAACGTAATTGAGACGGTCATCCGGGCGGCCGACGCCTCGGTGGCGAGCTATATCGGGGAGCTGCGGGAGATTGTAGCCACGGTACGCAGGAATTGGTCCGACCAATTCTGTGCCCATACAAGGGCGCTGGCCGCCTGGGCAGCGGAGGAGCTGGACGGCAAGCGGGAGAACCAGGATTTGCAGTATAAAGCATATCTGCGCAACTACCAGACCGTTTACCAGAGCGCCCAGGATATACTGAAAACCAGCCAGGCCCTGTGGGAAGCATTTGAAAGAGGAGAGCGCCTATGAATGTTTGTAAAAAATGCGGCGCGCCGATGATTGCGGGCAGCAAATTCTGCTGTCAATGCGGCACCGCCGTTGACGAGCCCATACCCCAGAGCTGTCCAAAATGCGGGAGCAGAGCCATGGAGGGCGCTGTTTTCTGCAACAAATGCGGCGCAAGGCTGACTCCGCTGGCCGGAGACAGAGGGCGGATGCCATCCGGCCCCAGGACCCTCATTGTGTCCCGGGACGCCCAGTTTCAGTGCGTCGCCAATACATATAAGGTGGTTGTAAACGGCACCGTCCTCGGCAATGTGCCGGCAGGAGGCGCCCTCCGGACAAGGGTGGCTTCGGATATTGCCACGGTGGAGATTGTCTGCACCACCGTTCTGGTCAAGGCTAGAAAGCGTCTTGTGCTGAAGCTGGGAGAAAACCCCCGGGTCGCCTTTAGCGTGCAGTGGCCGGGGACCATTTTGGAGAGCGTACACGACGCCCAAATTCTGGAGCGGCAGTAGAGTAATTGGGAGGAGGGGCAGCAATTGAAGAAGTGTCCGAACTGCGGTCTGGAGATGGAGGATGGGCAGGTATTCTGCCACCACTGCGGCGCCCGGGTGGAGGATGTGAGTCGGGCGGACGCAGACACTGAACGGCTGAACCGGGAGTTAAGGCAACGGGACAAACTTATCTCCGAGCTAAAGGAGCAGCTGGCGCAGGCAGAAAAGCGAAACACTGGAACCCCCAAAAAGAAGAGATGGGTGGTCATTTCGGCAGTGCTGCTGGCAGTCTGCATCTGCTCAGTCGTATTTGCCGTCTATCAGGAAGGCGACGCATCGTATTACAGGCGCAGCTACAACACCCTGTCCTCCCGGTACAACACGCTGGAGGAAGAGTATGAGAGCCTGGAAGAGCAGACGGAGTTTATGGACAAGTACATCGGAATTATTGATCTCAACAGCGAGGAGTATCTCTATCATACCTATGATTGCCCCACCTGGGACTGGAACGGCGAGTGGAATATTTTGGCATATAATGTGGCCGCCGCAGAGAGTCGGGACTATGAGCCATGCCCCGAATGTCATTGACGCCGGAACGTCAGCCATGAAAACAATGCAGACCCCGAAAGAACCGGGGATAAAAAGAACCAGGAGACATTTATATGGCGTTTTGTAAAGAATGCGGCGCGCAGCTGTCCGACCGCGCTTTGTTCTGCGGGACATGCGGCGCAAGGGTGACGGAAGAGAAACAAAAAATTGCCTGCCCCAACTGCGGAGCGGAGGCTCCGTCCCACATGATATTCTGTGCCCAATGCGGCACACGTCTTGCGGAAGCGGCAGCGGAGGACAGGAAACAGCCTGAACGGAGGGACCGCCCGGCGGACCCGAGTCCAACGGCCCGAAAGGCCGGCAGTCCGCGGGAAACCGCGCTGCTTTGGTGCTGCCTGGGCATAGGTCTGCTCAGTTATCTGGTCCAGGTCCTCTGGCGGCGCCCCGAAAATCTTATGGGCGCCCGGGTCAATATCCTGCTGGTAATGCTGTTTGCCCTTCAGACGCCCTGCCTCCTCCTTTCCATGACCGGTCTGTTCCACCGCCGGCTCAGCGGAAAGGGATGGACCGCAAGCGCCGCTCTGCGCTCCCGGCTGCTGCTTGCGGCGGCCTGTATCGGAAGCGTGCTGGCCTGCCTGGCGGCCTATCAAGGCGAACGGACGGCGGCGGAGCGCCTGATACGGCTGAATGAATCGGCGGCGGCGGTGACGGTTTTCATTACCCTGCACGGTTTGGGGCTTATCTGCACGGCCCTTGTCCTGGCACTTGGCGGCGCGGACGGGCTGCTGTACAGAAGGAGCATCGGCGTGGTGACAGGCCTGGCCGGCCTCTTCTCTCTGGTAAATTACTTCTATCTCTACACGGGGGTGTTCTGGGGGATACAGGCACAGTATCTGGTGCCGTCGAATTATTTTATGGCCCCCTACCAGCTTACGCCCGTCCTGATCATTGGGTGGAGGCTGTGCTGCGAAAGCCTGGGGCGGGTGACCGTCCGCCCGGCATTGGCAAGACTGTCCGTTGCTGCCGGGGCGGCTGCTGCCGCCGTATTGACGGCGGGAATGACCCAGCGTACAGGCCCTCTGATCAGGCTGACCGGCGGCGCCCTGGCAGGGCTGTACATGCGTCACAAATATTATGACCCCGTCTTCCTGCCCCTGGGGCTGCTTTTGATTGTGCTCTGCGGCCTCTTCTGCTTTTTGACAGGCAGGAGTGTGGAGAGACAGGGACGGAGTGAATAGCAGACAGGCAGTCAAACCGCTTGCGGGAAAGAAAGAGAAATATAAGGGGAGGGGTTCCTATGCAGGAAACGCAATTCAGCAGCTTTACAAACTATAAGCAGACTGTGATGGACCTTACGGGGGATTTGAAAAAAATCCGCGAATTCAGCCAGCACATGCAGCTGGATGGAAATGTCTCGGCCATTGACGACGTGCTCAAGCGCCTGGCGGAAGACACGTTCAGCGTGGCCATTGTGGGCGAGTTCAAGCGGGGAAAGAGCACCCTCATCAACGCCCTGCTGGAAAAGGACGTGCTGCCCACGGACGTCGTCCCCACCACCGCCACCATCAACAAGGTGACTTACAGCGTGACACCCTTTGTGCGTATCGAGTACAACGATGGGAAAACGGAAGACATCGAAATTGACAAGCTCAACGACTATGTGACAAAGCTGACGCCGGAGAGCGAGCAGATTGCCCGGACGGTCAAAATCGCCACAGTGTACTATCCGGTGAATTACTGCAAAAACGGCGTCACCATCATCGACACCCCCGGCCTTAACGACGATGAAGCCATGACCAACGTCACGCTCTCCGTGCTGCCCCAGATTGACGCGGCAATCATGGTGATGATGGCCGGATCCCCCTTCTCTCAGTATGAGTGCGACTTTCTGGAGAACAAGGTGATTACCAGCGATCTGGGCCGCGTGCTCTTTGTGGTCACCGGCATTGACCTCTACGACGAGGACGACGCGCAGAAAATTCTCAGCGTCATCAAAAAGCGGATTACGGAATCCGTTCTGACAAAGGCCAAAAAGACCTACGGCGAAGGCTCCAGGGAGTACGAGGCGTACCAGAGGAAGCTGGGCAATATCCACATCTACGGTCTGTCCGCCAAAAAGGCACTCAAGGCCAAGCAGAAGGGCGACCCCGACATGCTGGCAAAGAGCCGCTTCCCTGAGTTTGAGGCGGCGCTGGAGCGCTTCCTGACCGAGGACCGGGGCGCGGTCATGCTCAACGTGCCCATCAGCCGCATCAAAACGTCCGCCATCGAGCTTGTCAAGGCGGCCCAACTGCGGGAGAACGCGCTGGCCATGCAAAAGGAGGAGTTCAACGCCAAATACGAGGAAGCGATGAGAGAAATCGAGCGGATCCGTGAGGAACGCCAGACCGAGTTCAAGCGCATCAACGAGGCTGCGGAGCAGACATACCGTGAGCTGCTGCCCGCAATCAAGGACTACTGGCCCTCCATGGGACAGGCTGCGGACAATGCCATTGACTCCTATTTCATCGCCTCCGCGGATGAACTGAAGGGTGCGGCCGCCCAGGAGACCCAGGAGGCCATGACCAAAGCCGTAAAGGACGCCATCACCAGATCCAGCCAGAGCTTCATGGAACGCATACAGGCCGCCATTGACAATGCCATGGCCAATGAGGCAGAGCGCCTGTCCGACTTTGAAAACCGCTTTTACAGGGCCACCGAGGGGATTCAGAACCTGTTTGTCGCCGTAAAGGGCGGCGACAGCTCGGGCGCCGATGTGGCCATCAGCGTGGTGGCCTCCAGCCTGATAGGCTACGGCCTGGGCGGCATTTATCTGGGTTACAGGCAGGCCGGCTGGAAGGGCGCCCTGCTGGGCGGGGGCACCAGCTTTGCCGGAACCATGGCCGCCAGCATGGGCGTGGGACTTCTTCTCGCCGCCCTCTCAATCCCTCTCACCTGGCCCGTGGTTCTGGTGGGCGGAATTGGCGCGGCGGCAGTGGGAACCTTTACCGGGAAATGGGCGCTGGGAAAGGTATTTTCCAAGGACCGGATTGAAAAGTTCAAAAGCTCCTTCAAGGACGCTGTACATGCCGAGCTGGTCCGGATGAAGGCTGCGGATGATATCAGCGAAGCGGTCCGCTCCCAGGTTGAGTATGCATTTGACGCCCTCAAAGACAAGATTAAGACCGAGACAGAGAACATTCTGGGCGACACCCAGAACCAGCTGACCCAGCTCAAGGTGGAGCTGGCTCAGGCCGACAGCGTGGACGCCCGCGAGCGGGACGAGCTGAAGAATATGCTGTCCGAGCTGGATGGAATCTGCGTCCGCGCGGACAAAATCAGTAAGGAGCTGACGCTGGTACTCAGCAGACAGGAGGCGAACTGATGGTGAGAACAAATCCCACAGACGCCATCGACGTCAGTTTCTCCCATTACCTCGCAGGCCGCAAGGCCGTGACGGAGTCCCACATGGAGGGCGGTATTCCGGATTACGCCTACGGCTCTGACTATGTGCTGCGGCAGAAGATAAAGGCCATTCCCGGCTTTTATCCTCTTGCCAAAGCCATTGCAAACACCTATGTTCCCCGCGCCAAGCAGGAGATGAATCTGCACGCCCTCCGGGTGGGGCCGTCTCAGTTCCCGGATGTATATGAGATTGTCTCCGACTGTGCCATGCGCCTGGGGATCGGCATACCCACGGTTTACATCACCCACGCCCCCTTTGAAATCAACGCCCGGGCTTACTGCACGGAGGATGACGACCCGCTGATAGAGATCACCTCCGGAATGCTGGAGCGGGTTACCCCGGGGGAGCTGCGGGCTGTAATCGGGCACGAGTGCGGGCATATTCACAACAACCACGGCATTTACAGCATTGCCGCCGAGATGGTGCTGAACTCTCTGCAGATTGCCATCCCGGGGATTCAGCAGATTATGGGTCTGATCTCCGCGCCGCTTCAGTGGGCGTTCAAGATGTGGAGCCGGGCCGGGGAGGTCTCCTGTGACCGCGCGGGGATTATCTGCTCCGACACGCCGGAGGATGACATCACGCTCCAGGCCAAGCTCATGTACGGCGCCGCGCTGAACCATCAGGAGGTCAATATTGACGCCGTACTCAAGCAGTACGACCTCCTGCAGGACACGCCCGTCCGTCTGCTGGAGCTGGAAAACGAGCATCCGCTCTGTGTCCGCCGCATTTTTGCCATGAAGGAATTTTTGAACAGTGAGGTTCTGTACACCTGGCGGCCCGAGTGGAAGACGCCGGATATGCACCTCATTGGAAAACAGGAGCTGGATGCCCGCTGTGAAAAATACATCAGCGTGGCCAGAAGCGAAAAAAGGCGGGTGAAGCTATGAACGGCGATACCCTTCAGGACAGACTCACGCTGGACTATGAGAGCATCTGTGCTGAGCTGGAGCAGATTCTGGAAGACGTAGGCAGGCTGTGCGGGGACAAATATTTTACCAGGGCCCTGGGGGAAAAGCATATCCAGGCCATCCGGGAGCGGCGGGAAACCATCCGCAGACGTCTGCACGGGGACTTTCAGCTGGTGGTTGTGGGAGACTTTAAGCGGGGTAAATCCACCCTCATCAACGCGCTGCTGGGCAAGGCTGTCGTCCCCACCGCCGTAACGCCGGAGACCGTCACAATCAATAAGCTCTCTTACGCGGAGACGCCCCGAATAGAGGCGGTGCTGAAAAACAAAAAGCGGATCTCCCTCTCACAGCCTGAGCTGACGCGCAGCGCCCTGGACGAGCTGATGCGCCGGCTCCCCGCGCCCATCGACTTCATTGACATCCGATTGGACCATGAAGGTCTGCGGAATATCACAGTGGTGGATACGCCGGGTATGGGCGATCTGATGAAGGCCTTTGACGAGCAGGTGGCCGATTATCTGGTCAACGCGGATGCCATCATCTATGTGGTGTCGGCCCGTGCCCCCCTTTCCTGCACCGAGCAGGCCTTTTTGTCCACCACCGTCATGCCGCAGAGCTTTTCCCGGGTGTTTTTGGCGGTCAATATGGCCGACACGCTGGAGACCGCGGAAAATCTGCAGAAGATTGAGCGCCTGACAAAAGACCGCGCGGAAGTCATCAGCGACAAAATTTATGTCTATCTCCTGAGCGCTCTGGACGAATACTGCCGCAAGCTGGGCCTGAACCGGCCCGAGCCCCAAATGGCCGACGTTCTAGAAAGCAATTTCCTGGCGTTTGAGACCGCCGTACACAACGACATTCTCCTCCAAAAGGATGTTATCAAGTCCATGCGGGGGATTGCCCTTACCCGAGGGCTTCTGGATGAGATTGTCTCCCGCATCGGCTTGATTCAGAACTCTCTGAAGGCAAACGCGGAGAAGCTGGAGCGGAACGAGGACCTGTTTAAGGAGCAGGACGCCGTCCTTCGCGCCGGTATTGAACGGCACAGGGAGAGGATCTCCTCTGCCGCAGCAGACATGGCGGCGGAGGCAAAGGGGTGGATGCGCACCTTCCTGGCGCGCATTAAGACGGAAATTGAGCAGATGGCGTCCACCGCTGACGTCAGCGATCTCCAGCGCTATTTTCAGTTCTACCTCATGGATCAGATTAAGAGCGCCATTCTGGCGTGTACCCAGAAGCACCAGAAGGAGATTGGCGACCTGCTGCTCAGCAGCGCCAAAACAATTTCCGGGGAAATTTCTCAGAGCGCCTATGGAAATATCCAGACTCAGATATCCGACTGCATAACAGATATCAGCTGGACAAGCGTGGACACCGCCATGTTCGCCGGGGACGTGTTCCTCGCCATGTCCGGGCTGAGCGGCGCCCTGGGGCCCCTTATGGTGGTGGGACAGGCCATTGCCGGCCTCATACGGCAGAGGACCATTGCAAAGAAGCAAACGGATATCATCACCCCTGTTTTGCAGGCCTTCCCCTCTGTTGTGTCAGGCATCGTGGAGAACATGGATGAGATTTACGCCCAGATGGGCCAAAAGGCTCTGACCAAGCTGGATGAGCTGTATCAGAATCAGATTGAGGTTTCCCGGGAGGCCATAGAACACGCCCGCCGGATTGTATCGGATGAGAACATAAAGATGCAGGACGTGCTGGACGCCCTGGAGGACACGCTGCAGACGATCCGTGGCCACAGGCGGTCCCTGGAGGAGTACGGCTGAAAAAAAGCCCGCCGACTTAAAACAGGACGGCAGCGCACAAAATTTGTTTCCGTTTATATGTAATGTAAGCGAAAAACAGAATCAGGAGCCCCGGGCAGAACATAACGTTTCCTGTCCGGGACTCCTTTTGCTTGGCGGTGCGGCAAAACAGCAATTCTGCGGGGCAAAGCACGTATTTCCTATATTTCTTGGGAATATAATGACTTTGCCGGTACAATCGTGGTAAAGTAAAGAAAATATACACCATAGGAAGGAGAACATGCGGATGGACGGCCAGCCTGCATGGATGGAGGTTTTAACTGAGGGGATTCCCGGTGAACTGCTGCTGGTGCTTACCATTCTGATTTGGGCAATCTTTGCCATGATCTTGGGGTCAAACGTAAAAAACCGGCTGAATATCTGGTGCTTTTGCAGCGGTATGTTGTTTAGCATAGGTGCACTGAAGGAATATCTGTTTTATACCCTGGGTCCGGTACTTATCGAGAGAGGAATCTGGACCATTGGATTTTCTGAGACGCTCTATTCTCTGCTCAGCGCAGTGTTCTACTATTTGTCCATGCCGTCGGTAATAATCTTCTGCCTCTATTTTCACCGGCTGGACAGCACCCATCCGCGTCTGTTCCGCTGCCTGCAAATACTGGTATATCTGCCGGGACTTGCGTTCTCAATTGTTTTTCCCTGTACTCAGACGCTGGCCTTTCAGAAAAGTCCGGTCTTTTGCCTGGCTGTGGGGATATACAATTGGTGCTATGGGCTGATTGGTTCGGCAATCATGGTCCATGCGCTGATGGAGGAGCGGATGAGCGCCCATTTCCGACAGCGCCTGCTGGCGGCAGCAAGCCTGATGGTGCCGCTGTGGTTCTGGCTGGTTTTCGCATTTCCCTACCATGCGCTTGGAGTTCCAAATATCTCAAAGCTCTGGCAGGTCAATCTGATTGTGGTGCTGCTGGTGCTGCTGTACTTCCTGTATCACGCGTTCTGTGACGGGATCTGGGGGATCCGATTCCGGCGGGAGACCTATGACTGGAACAGTGGGAACAGGGTGCTGCAAAAAAACGCCCAGTATGTGGGACATGCACTGAAAAATGACCTTTCGAAAATCGAGTGGTGTACTGACTTCCTGGCTGCACAGGGGGCATCCGCCAGAGAGGTGGATATCCTGCGCCGGTCTGCCGCCCACCTGAAGCAGTTTATCAGCCGGACCCAGCTCTATTCCCAAAAGATATCCCTAATCCCTGAGGCCTGTAATATAGGAGCCATGCTCCGGAGTCTGTCGGAGGAGTTTAACACCTCAGATAAAAAGCGGGGAACGGTTAGGACGGGCAGCTGTGACGCCGAGCCGCTGGTCTGCGACCCTGCCCACGTGGAAGAGGCCTTGCGGAATTTGATTGCAAACGGCCTGGATGCCGCGGGGGAAAAGGGGGAAGTAGTGCTCTCCTATCAGAGCCTCCCGCGCAAGCGCTATGCCATAATCAGGGTAACGGACAACGGCTGCGGGATGGACGGGGAGACGGCAAAGCAGCTCTTTGAGCCCTATTACACCACCAAGGCAGGAGGAGACAATCTGGGATTGGGATTGTACTACTGCTGGAATGTGATGAGCGCCCACGGCGGCAGTATCCGGGTAGCGTCCCAGCCGGGGGAGGGAAGTACGTTTTCCCTGCTCTTTCCGGTAAAACGGAAAAAAAGAAGGAGGACGGACGATGGAGCCGATCCGGATTGTAGTGGTGGAGGACGATCCTGATTTTCAGTACCTGATCCGGCAGAGTCTGTCGGCACACCCGGACTTTGAGTTGGCGGCATGCTGCCGGGATGGAGAAGGCGCATACCTTGCCTGCCTGCGGGAGAAGCCCCATGTGGTACTGATGGACCTGGCGCTGCCCGCAGACCCCATGGAGGGAGCGTCGGCGGCCAGGCACATCCGGCTGGAGACCCGGGCAAAGGTAATTCTGCTCACCTCCTACGAGGACCCTGCTACGGTGGTTCAGGCCAGCATAAGGGCCTTTGCATCCGCTTATGTATTGAAGAGCCAGTTCCCACTGCTGGCCCCCACCATTCGGGAGACTGCCCGGGGAGTTACCCCACAGGCCCACCTCATTTGCTCCGCCTTGCTCCGGAGCCTGACCACGGCGGAACTGACGGTTTTTCAGTATATGCTGGGGGCTCCGGTTAACCTCCATTCCTCCGAGAAGACCATCGCAAACCAGCAGACCAGTGTGCTGCGGAAGCTGGGGCTTCAGAATAAACAGCAGCTGCGGCATGTGTTTGCCGCCTATTTTCCGCAAATGCCGGAGATAAACGGATAATTTCCACAGAAGCATTGACGGCCTCCGCTCTCTGGGCGGGGGCCGTTCCCATTTTTATTCTCCCGAGAGAGGCCGGACACAGCAAAAGAGAAGGCATCCCAACTGCCCAAATACGAGGCGGTATGATATAAAAGAAAGGCAGAGGGGCAGGAGAGCATCAATTTTTTGTACCGACATGGAGCACAGAACACTCGCAAATGCACCAGATTGGAAAAACATAGGCCTTCGCCTGAATTCTTCCAAAAAGGATTCGCAAAAAGCGGGCAGATGTGCTATATTTTTATTAACACCAGATACAGCTGTACTGTGTGGTATCCGTTGAAGAAATGAGCGGCGATGATTCCATGGTGACACATAGGAAAGGAAGATTCATTATGGCACGGGAAAAAGCAGATTCCATGAAGAAAAAAGCGGCGGAAGAGAAGGCTGCCGTTCTGGCCGAGAAGAAGGCGGCGCCTGTGGCAGCGGACGCAGCGCCGGAGAAAGCGGCTGTGCCGGCCACGGAGAAGGCGGAGGCCCCAGCCAAAAAGCCGTCCTCCAAAGAGAAGGCCGCTCCCGCGGAAAAGAAAGCCCCGGCGGCAGAAAAGAAGGCAGCTGCGCCCGCAAGGAAGAAAGCGTCCGCCGAAAAGGTGCCCGCGCCGGCTCCGGAGGCACCCGCTCCTGTGGAAGAAAAACCCGCGCCTGTTGAGGAGGTGTCTGCACCTGTGAATGAGATTGCCAATCTGCCCCGCAGAAGCATTGCCTTTATCGGTTCGGAATGTCATCCCTTTGTGAAGACCGGCGGCCTGGGCGACGTGATGTACGCCCTGCCCCGTGAGCTGGCCCGGCTCAACTGCGACGTCCGCGTCATTCTGCCCCGCTACGCCTGCATCCCCCAGGAGTACCAGGACAAGATGATCTACCGGGGCGAGTTCTACATGGACCTGGGCAAGACCGGGCGGAACTACTACGTGGGCATCATGGAGTACATCTGGGACGGCGTGGTGTACGACTTCATTGACAACCAGGAGTTCTTCACCGCCGGCCGGCCCTACACCAACCTGGTGGATGACATCCCCAAGTACTGCTTCTTCAGCAAGGCCGCCCTGGCCGCCCTCAACTACATGAACTGGATTCCTGACATCATCCACTGCCACGACTGGCAGGCCGGTCTGGTGCCCGTGTACCTGCGCACCCTGTTCAAGGACTCCCCTGTGGGCCGCGCCAAGTCCATCATCACCATCCACAACCTGCGCTTCCAGGGCATCTACAACATCCCCACCATCAAGTACTGGTCCGGCCTGCCCGACGAGGCCTTCGGCATGGGCGCCCTGCAGCAGAACTGGGTGGACGCCAACATGCTCAAGGGCGGCCTGGCCTACGCCGACCGCATCACTACCGTCAGCGGCACCTACGCCTGGGAGATTCAGACCAGGGAGTACGGCGAGGGCCTGGAGGACCACCTGCGCTACCACAGCGGCAAGCTGCGGGGCATTGTCAACGGCATTGACTACGGCATGTGGAACCCGGAGACCGACCCCGCCCTGCCGGTTCACTACAACATCAGCAGCGTGCTCAAGGGCAAGCTGGAGAACAAGCTGGCCCTCCAGCGGGAGCTGGGCCTGCAGGAGGACGGAAGCAAGTTTGTCATCGGCCTCATCTCCCGCCTGACCAACCAGAAGGGTCTGGACCTGGTCAACGCCATCATGGGCCAGGTGCTGGACGGCAACACCCAGGTGGTGGTGCTTGGCACCGGCGACAAGCAGTATGAGGAGGCCTTCCGCTACTACGAGTACACCCACAAGGGCACCTTCAGCGCCTGCATCCAATACGACGAGGCCAGAGCCCACCGCATCTACGCCGGCGCCGACGCCCTGCTGGTGCCCTCCCGCTTTGAGCCCTGCGGCCTGACCCAGCTCAACGCCATGCACTACGGCACTCTGCCCATCGTCCGGGAGACCGGCGGCCTGAAGGACACCGTGGAGCCCCACAACGACTTTACCGGCGACGGCAACGGCTTTACCTTTGACCGTTACGATGCCGGACTGCTGCTGGACGCCATCAACCGGGCCAAGACCCTCTACTTCAACAACCGCTACCACTGGGACGAGGTGGTCCAGCGGGATATGGACAAGGACGTGTCCTGGACCCGTTCGGCCAGACAGTACAAGGACCTGTATCTGGAGCTGACGCAGTGGTGAGCCGCCTCCGGTAAGCAGAGAGACGATGTAAAACGGGGTGTACCGGTTATTTGCCGGTACACCCCGTTTTTGCCGGAGCGGAAGCCGCCGGTTGGGCCCGGCTTTGACTTTATCCGGTATCCGTGGTAGCATGAAACAGATAACAATGCTGCTGTTTAAGGGAGCGATGGACATGTCCAAAACCGAGCTGGAGCGTGGGGAAGAGCGGGGCGCCGCCGGGCAGCGCCTCAGTGACTGCGCGTCCCTGTTCACCAGGGAGGAGATCGGAAGCGTCTCCGCCGAACGGGTGCCCACCGGATTCCCTGCGCTGGACCGGAGCCTGAACGGGGGGCTGTTCAATGGCCTGTTCGTGCTGGGCGCGGTGCCCGGCCTGGGCAAGTCCACCCTGGCCCTCCAGATTGCCAACAACCTGTCCGGCAGGGGCTACCCGGTGCTCTACTTCGCCCTGGAGATGAACCGGGCCTGGATCACCGCCAAGGCCCTCTGCCGGACCGACTTTGCCCTCCACCGGCAGCCCTCCTTCCAGGCGGCCGACCTGCTGAAGATGGGCAAACAGTTTACCGACCAGGAGTGGGAGCGGATCAACCAGGCCAGGGAGCTGGTGGAGCGGGACGGGCGGAACCTCTACCTCTACGAGCAGGGGCCGGAGCTGACCCACATCGGCCAGATCCGCCAGCATATCCGGGCGTTCCGGGAGCGGTACCGGGCCGAGGGGGGCACAAGGCCCATTCTGGTGGTGGTGGACTACCTCCAGATTCTCACCCCCAGGGACGCCTCCCTGAAGTTCAGCGACAAGCAGATTGTGGACGACAACATCCGGGAGCTGTGCGCCATCCGGGACCAGGAGCAGGTCATGATTCTGCTCATCAGCGCCCTGAACCGGTCCAGCTACAACAGGGAGATCTCCCTGGAGAGCTTCAAGGAGTCCGGCTCCATCGAGTACTCCGCCGACGTGATTCTGGGTATGCAGTACCAAGGCATGCAGTACCAGGGTGAGGAGTGGCCCAAGGGGAAGAATCCCTTCTCCCTGGAGGAGGCCAAGGCCCGGAACCCCCGGAAGCTGGAGCTGACCCTGTTGAAAATGCGGTACGGCCAGGACGGGGTGCGTATCCCCCTGGAGTTTTACAGCGGCAGCTCCTACTTCCAGGAGCCGGAGGGGACGGAGCAGATGCAGCCCGCCCGGATTCAGGAGCTGCGGGAGAAGTTTGGCGCCTGGCCCGTCCAGTACCACGACGGCTTCCATCAGAAGGCCCGGCGGCTGAGGGGGTGAGGGTGTGGAACAGTTTATCATGAACAACTGCAAAATCGCCAACGAGCTGCGGAAATACCGGGACCTGACCGGCTGCGTCAACCGGGCCGTTCTGTCCGACGACCAGAAGAACTACGTGGAATACGTCATCACCCGGGAGCTGTCCTACATGGACATGGTGACGGCCAACGCGGTCTACTCCCTGTGGCGGTCCGGGGAGGGTGAGAACGGCTTCCGGGCGGAGACCATCGGCCAGATCATGGCCGGGGACATGGACCGGCGGCTGCGGCCGGAGAAGCAGGACGAGATAGAGGCCCGGCTGCAGAGACTGGCGGGGACGGAGCTCTATATCCTGGCCGACCACGACCAGCAGGCCATGCAGGAGGTCTACGAGGGGGCGTTTCTCCCCCTCACCTGGGAGGCGGGCAGGAGCAGGCTGCGCTTCCGCTTCCGGGAGGGCGGACAGATGCCCCTCTACCAGTACGCGGAGGAGCGGAACCAGCTCATCCGAATCCCCGTCAGCCTGCTGCGGGACGATGAAACGCTGGGCCAGGCCAGGCTCAACAACAACGACCGGACCCTGCTGCTGCGGCACTACCTGCTCCAGGAGCTGGAGATTGTCCGCTACCCGGGCAACCGGATAGACGAGCGGGAGGTCCGCCTGCTGAAGCGGGACGAGGCGGGCAACGAGTACGGCCTGCTCTGGGTTCTGGGCCTGGCGGGGGAGGGAAAGAGCCCGTCCGTCGAGGCCAAGCGGGCCCAGCAGACCGTGGACCAGCTGCTGGACAACTGGAGAAAAAGCGGCTATGTAACACAAGAACAGTATCAGCCCCTTCCGGAGGAAAAAGGTTACGGCGTGCTGCTGTTAAATGGCGACAATACGGAAAAAAAGAGAAACAAAAAGAGGAAAAAATGAAACAATCCATTTTTATACAGCTCTGTAAGTGCTGGGGCGCAATGGATACAGAATTATCACACTCCTATAATCTTCTAAGATAAGAATGGGATAGAACAAGTTAACAGAACTTCGTTCTGCCCCATTCGGCTGCGGCCCCCTGTAAGGGGCTGATTTTACCCGACTTCCGAACAGGAAGCCGGGTATTTTTTTGCCCGTATCGGTACAGACAGCATGTCCTGAAGGCGGGGAGCATGTGGTCAGTCAGATGCGTGGAAGAGGACCAGGTGTGGTCCTCTCGGGAGTAAAAATAGAACTATACCAGTGGCTGCGGGACAGCAAGCAGACCTGTGTGTATTTCTGCCATGCGCAGATTTCAATGGCAAGCAGAAAAGGGAACATGCGGTTCCCGATGAGAGATGCGGGTGTATCCATAAAACAGAGGATACAGCCCGGATGGAATTCTGGTTGCCTGTACCATACGAAGGACATGCGTATGGGTGGGACCGTCAGGGTCCCACCCGGCTTATCTTGTGAAAGAAATAAAAATAGAACAACTGCCATGCGAATACGGAGGTGAATAAAACCCATGGCAGTTGCCCGGACTACCCGGGAGAAGCAGCCATTCCGGCTAAATACGGACGATAAAACCCTGTTCGGGTTTTCGGGTGTAGTAATGAAGGGGCGTGAAAGGGCCCTTTCGGGCCCCGAGTGGAGCTGTGAAGGAAGGGAAACAGCCGTTCCGGCTAAATACAGACAATAAAACCCTGTCCGGTTTTTTCGGGAGTGGAGATGAAAGGGAACGGAAGGACCCTTTCGGGTCCCGGGTGAAATTGTGAAAGTAAAAAAGGCGAAAAGCCTGAAACAACGAACAACGAAACATTTCAGAAAGGATGAAAACATCATGATGAAAAAGAACAACAAGTACGTCAGCAACTGCCGCAGCGACCGGGAGGGCAAGCTCACCCGGGAGAATCCCATCCACTATTACGGCGAGAAGCAGACCATCATCGGCCGTGTGAGCGGCGAATACCGGCGATTCTCCCGTCCGGGCGGCAGCAGCCAGTACGTGTTCAGGCTGGCCGCCCCCAACGGACCGGACAAGCAGGGCTTCTGCCATGTGACCCAGATGGAGCTCTACATGAACGCCGGCGGGGACACGGGCGAAGTGAACCGGATGCTGCAGGACGGTCAGATGCTGAAAATCGACTTCTGCCGCCGCTACGACGTGTACATCGACCGGGACGGCGAGCTGGCCGAGCGCAGCTTCCTGTTCATCGACGGCACGGAGGATATCCAGCTGCTGGAGGACACGGCCGCTACCGCGTAAGGCCAGCGGCACGGACAGAGAGAAGGTGATACAAGCAAGCCTGCCGGGGCGGACCTGCCCCGCCCCGGCGAATCCCCGGTTTCCAGCGCAGTCAACCGTGAAAACCACGAAAAAATACGAAATATGAGAGAAAAGGAGCGATTTCTATGCGTAACATGAATACCTGCAACTACGGGGTGGCCATCGGCCGCCTGGTCCGCCAGCCCAAGGTGTACGAGAACCGGGACGGCTCCCACAAGGTCCTCTACACCCTGGCCGTCAGCCGCAACTTTCAGAACAAGGAGGGCAAGCGGGACAGCGACTTCGTAAACCTGGAGGCCTTCCTGCCCGCCAGAAGCCAGGTGGACCAGTCGGTGTACAGCCGCCTGAGAGTGGGCGAGCTGGTGGCGGCACGCTACACCATCCGCACCAGCACCTACACCGACGCCAGCGGGGAGAGCAAGTTCGGCGTCAGCCTGCTCACCCAGGACGTGGAGCTGCTGGAGGGCAAGCCCCGGGCCGCGGACCAGCCCGCCCGCGACAGAGAGAGCGACGAGCCGAAAGGCGGCATGGAGCTGCCGGAGGACGACGGGCTTCCCTTTTGACAACGCTGACGGGCGGCGCTCCGACGGCGCCGCCCCGGAAGAAAACCAGACTGAAACAGAAAAGGAGCTGACAGATATGAAGTGTCATTCCCAGCGCATTCTGGCCAGGGACGTCTACATCGACAACGACACCTGGGCCACCGGAAATAACAACAACGACCTGATTATCGGCCCGTCCGGCGCCGGTAAGACCAGGGGCTACGTCATCCCGAACATCCTCCAGGCCGAGGGCAGCCTGGTGGTCACCGACACCAAGGGCAACCTCTGCCGGCAGTTCCGGCCCTACCTGGAGTCCAGGGGCTACCAGGTCATTGAGCTCAACTTCGCCCGGGTGGACGGGAACACCTGGGGCTACAATCCCCTGGCCTCCGTCCGGTACGACCAGGAACAGGGAGAGTACAACCAGCAGGACATCATCTCCCTGTCCAACGTCATCGCCCCCGTGCTCACCAGGGACGACCCCTTCTGGGACCAGTCCGCACAGATTTACCTCCAGGCCCTGGTGGGCTACGTGCTGGAATGCCTGCCCGAGCAGGAGCGCAACCTGAGCTCGGTGTGCAGGCTCAGCGGCCTCATCGGCAGCGTCACTCTGGACCAGATGTTCCGGGAGCTGGGCGAGCTGAAGCCGGACTGCTTCGCGGTGTCCCGCTACCGCAGCATGCTCACCACCCGCTCCGCCAACCGGACCGACGCCTGCATCCGGGCCTTCCTGGACCGGCATCTGCTGCCCCTGAGCTATTCCGGAGTGAGCCGGATGTTCTCCAACCAGCAGCAGGTCAGCTTTGAGAGCATCGGCACCCGGAAAACCGCCGTGTTCCTCACCGTCAGCGACACCGACCGCTCCAACGACCGGCTGGTCAACCTGTTCTACGCCCAGGCCTTCCAGCGGCTGGTGGCCATGGCCGACCAGTGTCCCGGCTCCCGGCTGCCCGTGCCGGTGCGGTTCATCCTGGACGACTTCGCCACGAACACCGTCATTCCCGACTTCGACAACCTGATTTCCGTCATCCGGTCCCGGGAGCTGTCGGTGAGCCTGATTATCCAGAGCCTGTCCCAGCTGGAGAGCATCTACGGACGGACCAAGGGACAGACCATTGTGAACAACTGCGACAACTGGCTCTATCTGGGCGGCCTGGACCTGCAGACTGCCCAGGAGATGAGCACCCGGCTCAACCGGACCGTGCAGTCCGTGCTGAACATGTCCCACGACGACGCAGTGGTGCTCACCCGCGGCCAGGCGCCCCGGAAGTGCGGCAAGTTCATACCTGAGGACCACCCCTTCTGGAAGGTGGCCCAGGCCCGGCTGGCCGTGGCCGAAAAGACCGAAGAAAGGAGTATGCCCTATGAAAAAGCAGTGTAACAACCCCGCTGCGGCCCAGCCGTCCCTGGAGGAGCGGCTGGACCGCCTGAAGAAGGGCCTGGTCAGCGACAGCAGAGTGCTGGACGCCCGGCTGGAGCGCATCAGCAGCTTTCCCCTGACCGAGTGGCTGGGGGAGCACCTGGAGCGCCTGGCGCAGCTGCGCCGGGTTTTCCCCGACCTCACCGAGAGCATGACCTTCGGCCAGGCCGCCGACGTGCTCTGGGGCTACCGGGACACACAGAAGGGTAGGCAGGGCATGTGGCTCCTCCTGTCGCCGCTGCTGGACATCGACCGCTGCATAGTAAAACACAACGATGGAGGTGCATTCTATTGGGGCGCCCGATAATCATGCGGCCTCTGGCCCAGCGGCTGGAGGCCGCCGGCCGGAAGGGAATCCTGCAGTCCAATTCGCCGGAAAATCCCTTCTGGGTGCCGGAAGAGAATCCCATACTCCGGGTCTGGGACATGACCCTGGAGGAGTACTGCCGGACAGTTCAGCGAGCCACCGGGATGGACCTGAAGGCCGAGTGCAGAAGGGGTTTGGCCGCTGCCTGGCCGGAGCTGAACCAGGGTGACTGGAACATCGGCCTGGTGTCCATGCTGGGCCATGGCTACCGGCTGACCCATCCGGACCAGGAACAGGAAGAAGAGCAGATGTCCCGGCAGAACAACGCCCCTGCGGACGGGGTGCGCTATGTTCCGCCCGCTGAGCCTTACAGAGTGCACATCCGATGGGAGAACAGCGCCTTGAGCACCATCGGGGAGCCCCAGGAAGCGGGCCGGCTGGACTGGGACTTCATGAAGCTGATGCTGAGTCCGTTCCACGCCATGGAAGTACGAAAAAGACAGAAGAAAGACCCGGACAACGGGCAGAAAGGACGGTAAACCATGAACATTCCCAACATTCTGATGGAGACCAGCTACGGCTACAGCAGCTGCCGCATTCAGGACAGCCTGATGCAGCAGCGGGCCGTGCTCTGCTTCGGCGCCATCACCGCGGAGCAGGCCGACAGCCTGATTCTCCAGATGCTCTATCTGAGCGCCCAGTCCGACCAGGAGATTACCATGTACATCCACAGCCCCGGCGGAGAGGTGAACAGCGGCTTCGCCATCTACGACACCATGAAGCTGCTGGGCTGTCCCATCCGCACCGTCTGCGTGGGCAACGCCAGCAGCATGGCCGCCCTGCTCTTCGCCGCAGGTGACACCCGCTGCATCCTGCCCCACAGCCATGTGATGATTCACGACCCTCTGGTGCAGCAGGTCAGCGGCAGTACCATGAAAATCAAGGACTGCGCCGACTCCCTGCTCCGGATTCGCTCCGCCATGGCCGACATTCTGTCCGGACGTACCGGCCGGACGGTGGAAGAAATCCTGGAAAAGACCGAACAGGAGACCACCTTCAGCGCCCAGGAGGCGGTGGAGTTCGGTCTGGCCGACCAGGTCCTCGCCTCGCTGGCCGGGCTGCCCAAGCCCGAGGCGGGGACCTGAGTCCCCCGCACACAGAAGGAAAGGAGGAACATGCCATGGAGGACTTTGAGCGTCCCGCGCCTCTGAGAGGAGAGGAGGCGAAATACGCGGCAGCCTGGCTGGAGGAGCTCCGCCGGCGCCTGGACGACCTGTACGACCAGATGCCCGAGGACTTCAACGGCGTGAAGTTCGAGTACTGGATAGAACGGTGCGCGGAGCTGAGCCGGCAGATTAGCCTGCTGGAGGAGGTGCTGCGCAGCTGAACAATGGGATGGAAAAGGACCCGCGCCAGGCGTCCGGAGGGGCTTGGCGCGGGCCTTTTCTCAAATTTCTCAAGCAATTTTACGAAAAACCATCTGATTTGCCGTACCTGAGATGCAGGTACGGAGCAAAAGAGAGGGTTTGCTGCATGCAGCAAACAGGTAGAAGAGAATTTTGATTCTCAGGAAAGTCGTATTTTGTAAACGCCGGACGGGGCAGGCCGTCATGACGGCCTGCCCCTTCCGGCATTTTTTATTGAAAAACAATCTTATTCCAGATAAAAGACCGGGCCCCTGGGCGGGAAGGGCAGACTGCGGCCCCGGGGCACCAGAAAGGCGTGGTCCCGGCCGTAGAGGTTCAGCCGGTCGCACTCGCAGTCGGTGATGATGAGCAGCGGCGCATCCTTGGGGAAGTCGGAGGCCTGCTCCAGCAGCTCAATGCCCGGCTGGAGCACCGTGCCGCCCCGGCCGCGCACCTTCACGCTGCCGGCAATGTCGGCGGCCTCCATGTACCCCTGGTCGTAGGGGGCGGCGTCGCAGAACACCACCCGCACCCGGTTTACGTCCCGGGCGGCGCTGTAGCTGGCGATGGACCCCAGAGCGGCGGCCAGCAGGGAGCGATCCATGGAGCCGGAGGTGTCCAGCAGCACGCCGAAGGTGCGGCCCGCCTGGGCCGCCTCCTCATACCGCCAGGAGGGGCGGGGGATGTCCGGTGTGGCCGACTGGCGGCGGCTGAGCCGGGCATAGGTGCGGCGCTTCTCCAGGGGCTCAAACCGCTCGTCAAACCACCGGGCCAGCTTTACATCCCAGGGGATGGGGGGCTGGGACAGGGCCCGGATCTCCTCCACCAGCCCTTCGGGCAGATAGCCCCGCTCATGGGCCTGGTGGTAGTCCAGACCCCGCTGAATAGCGGAGCGGCACCAGCTGTCCAGGTCCACAAAGTCCTTGGTCCCTGTCCACTCGGGGGGACCAAAGAGAATGTCGTGCTGGGCCATGCGCTTGTATTTACGCAGGTTGGCGGCCAGACGGTCGTAGACGCTCTCCGCCGACAGACCCTGCAGCTCCGGGTCGAAGAGCAGGCCGTCGGGCATGGAGCCCACCTCCATGTCCCGCAGCCACTGGTTGATGACATAGTCGCAGGCCACGTTCCACAGCTCCGGGTCCCGCCTTCCCAGCCGGGCCTCGTGGCACAGGGCGGCGTGGAGGTACTCGTGGGCCAGGACAAAGCGCCACTCCTGCTCGGTGAGCCCGGCGGCGGGGTTGACGTAGATCTCCTTCATCCGCATGGAGATGGCGGCCACCGGGATGTCCATCCGCTGGACCACCAGGGGGTCATCCACCAGCTTGAAGCCGGAGGCCACGCCGCCCAGCAGGGGATAGCTGGACAGGAACCACTCCTGGGCCCGCTGAATGGGGCCCATCTTCCTGTGGGCGCCCAAGGGGGTAGTGACGCCGCCGGCGTAGTCCACGGCGGAGCGCAGGGCGTCCCGCAGGCTCTCGGCGAAGAGCTGCCGCCAGTCCGGGGGCTTCTGCCACCAGCCGGAGGGGGCAGGCTCCCACACCATGTCGGGCCGTCCGCCGCTCATGGTGGAGAAGCGGAAATAGGCGCTGTCGCTGTGCTCCTTCAGCCAGCGCCAGAGGGTCTCCTCCTCCCGGGCGTTGGGGGGCAGGGGGGCGGACAGCTCCATGGGCGGCGTGCCCACCCGCAGGTCGGAGAGATACCGGGCCGCCACGCAGTCACAGGCGGCATTCCATACCATATCGCCAACCCGGTCCTCCCGGATGTGGCCCAGAGCCAGGTGGAGCAGGCAGTGGGCCACCACATAGGCCCACTCCTGGGGCGCGGCACGGCGGTGGCTGTTGGCGTAGAGGTCGCCGTTGGCGCTCACCCACACCCAGTCCTCCTTGGCCATGGGGTAGCTGTCGTCAAAGTGGGGGGTGGCCTCCTTCATCAGCGGACTCAGCACCGGGTTCTGGTTCACCAGTCCACACCCGGCCTGAAAGGCCTCCCGGGCCGGGTTGGGCTTGTTCTGCTTCTTCCCGCTCATCCGTTGCGCTTGTCGGCCAGGCGGGGCAGGTCCCGGAACAGCTCCACCACAAACCAGTCGGGCAGCTCCTTGCCGTTCTCCGGGGTCACCGCCATCCGGGCGATCTCCAGGCTCAGGTCGGCCAGCTCGGTGATGCGGTCCTTGGCCTGGAGCACCAGGGCGCGGCTGTCGGCGCTGAGCTTGCTCCGCTCCGGGGGCAGCTCCTTCACCAGCCGGGCCCGGAGGGACTGAGCCAGGAAGTAGAGCACATCCCGCTCCTCTGGCTTGTCCGGCCAGGGCTGCTCACCGGAGAGAATCTTGTCCAGGGCGTACTGGCTGCGCACCTGCCGGATGTAGGCCAGGAACTGGGTGGCGTGCTGGGGACTGAGGCAGCCGGCGGCCAGAACGCGCAGGCTGTCCACGCTGATGTCCGCGCCGTAGCTGTGGATGGCGTCGCTGAGCATGTGCCAGGAGCGGGGCGTGGAGAAGGGCTCCTCGCTCTTGGGGGGCTTGGACCACAGGTGGTCGGGGCGGCTGGAGATGTAGTCGTAGATATAGGGGTGGATATCGTGCCCGGCGGCCCACTCCAGCCACAGCCGGGGGCTGGCGGTGAGCTCCACATGGAACATCCGGTTGATGAGGGCGGAGGACATGGGCCGGGTGATGGCGTTGTCCTGGGCACGGTTGCCCGCGCCCACCACGATGGAGCCCTCGGGCAGGTGGTACTCCCCGATGCGCCGCTCGTGGATGAGGGAGTAGAAGGCCTTCTGCACCTCCGAGGTGCAGGCGTTCAGCTCGTCCAGGAACAGCACATAGGGCTGGGGACGGGCAATGGTACGGGGCGGGCAGAACTGGCTGAAGCCGTCTTTGATCTGGGGCACGCCGATGATGTCCTCCGGGGCCAGCTGGCTGCCCAGCAGGGAGACGCACTCCAGCCCCAGGCTGTCGGCGAACTCCTGGACGATGGCGGATTTTCCGATGCCGGGGGCGCCCCAGATGAACACCGGGCGGACCAGGCCTACATTCAGGAGAATGTCCAGCAGCTGCTTGTGGTTGACGGTAACCGTAAGATTCATAATACTCCTTTGCGGTACGGGCCGAATATGGACGGCGATTGCCTGTGGGGTGTGTCCTCAAATTATAGCTCAGGGGAGGAATAAGCGCAATAGAGGGCGTAAAAGTACCTGCGGGACTTGGAAAAGCCGGTTGCCGCCCGGGCGGAGGGTGTGCTATACTACGCAGCAAAGGGGCCGCCCGCAGGCGGCTCCGGCTGAAACATATCCAGGAGAGGAGATGCCCATATGCCCACACTTGAAGAAATCCGCGCCTGCTTTGCCGGCGACCGCTTTGCCGCCGAGGCCGCGGGCGCTGTTATCGACCTGGCCGAGCCCGGCCACGCCGTCTGCTCCATGCCCATCCGGCCCGTCCACCTGAACATCAACGGCATCCCCATGGGCGGCGCCATCTTCACCCTGGCTGACTTCGCCTTTGCCGTGGCCGTCAACGGCCACAGCGGCAGGATGACGGTCACCCAGCAGGCGTCGGTGACCTTTCTCTCCGCCGCCCGGGGAAAGACCCTCATTGCCGAGGCCAAATGCCTGAAGGCCGGCCGAACCACCTGCCTCTATACCGTGGATGTCACCGACGACCTGGGCACCCAGGTGGCCCATCTGACCGTCAACGGCTACACCCTGGCCCCCAGACCGGCAGGAGAGAGCTGAGAGAGCAGGAAAAATTTTTCTTTTTTCGCCTTGACTTTAGCGATTAAAAGTGGTAGAGTGTACTTCGTTAACAGTATAACGCGATGACGGAGCCAAGTAGGCCCGGACCATCCTCTTCAGAGACCTGCCGGCCGGTGCGAGGCAGGGGGGAGGCCGCCGCCCAATACCCTCCCGAGCGGCCCGCCCAACCGGGAAAGCCATCTCCCCAGTAGGCGGCGACGGGTGCGCCCGATACCGCGCGGGAAGCCTGCTGGGGCTTCCGTGAGGCCGCCATGGGCGGCAAACTGAGGTGGTACCACGGGAATTTCTCGTCCTCTGCGAAGGCAGAGGACGATTTTTTTGTACACTTTCAGAAGAAAAGGAGCATAACCATGGTCATTACCGATTTTCTGGAGCGCAACGCCCGGCTGTACGGCTCCGACATCGCCCTGGTGGAGATCAACCCCTCCGAGGAGCGGGACAAGGCGGTGACCTGGCGGGACTTCAGCCTGATTCAGAGCACCAACCCCAACGCCCCCTACCGCCGGGAGATGAGCTGGAAGGAGTTTGACCGCCGGGCCAACCGCTTTGCCAATCTCCTGCTGAGCCGTGGGGTGGAGCGGGGCGCCAAGGTGGGCATCCTGCTGATGAACTGCCTGGAGTGGCTGCCCATCTACTTCGGCATCCTGAAGGCGGGCTGTGTGGCGGTGCCCCTGAACTTCCGCTACTCCACCGAAGAGATCCGCTACTGTCTGGACCTGGCGGATGTGGAGGTGCTGGTGTTTGGTCCGGAGTTCATCGGGCGGATGGACCCCATCGCCTCCCAGCTGACCAAGGTGCGGATGATGTTCTTCGTGGGGCCGGACAAGCCCGCCTACACCGAGGACTGCTGCAAGCTGATGGGCTTCTGCTCCTCCGACACGCCGCCGGTGGCCCTGGAGGAGACCGACCACGCCGCCATTTACTTCTCCTCGGGCACCACCGGCTTCCCCAAGGCCATTCTCCACAACCACCGGGCCCTGTACTGCTCCGCCCTCACCGAGCAGAAGCACCACGGCCAGACCAGGGAGGATGTGTTCCTGTGCATCCCGCCCCTCTACCACACCGGCGCCAAGATGCACTGGTTCGGCTCCCTGGCCAGCGGCGGCAAGGCGGTGCTCCTCCGGGGCGTAAAGCCGGAGTGGATTCTCCGGGCGGTCACCGAAGAGAAATGCACCATCGTGTGGCTGCTGGTGCCCTGGGCCCAGGACCTGCTGGACGCCATCGACAGCGGCAGAGTGGACCTGGACCACTACTACCTGGACCAGTGGCGGCTGATGCACATCGGCGCCCAGCCGGTGCCCCCCAGCCTCATCCACCGCTGGCAGAAGATCTTCCCCCACCACCAGTACGACACCAATTACGGCCTCAGCGAGTCCATCGGCCCCGGCTGCGTTCACCTGGGCGTGGAGAATATCCACAAGGTGGGCGCCATCGGCAGGCCGGGCTACCAGTGGGAGGCCCGGATTGTGGACGAGCGGGGCGCCGACGTACCCCAGGGTGAGGTGGGAGAGCTGGCGGTCACAGGCCCCGGCGTGATGCTCTGCTACTACAAGAACCCTCAGGCCACCGCCGAGGTGCTCCGGGACGGCTGGCTCTTCACCGGCGACATGGCCCGCATGGACGACGACGGCTTTATCTATCTGGTGGACCGGAAGAAGGACGTGATCATCTCCGGCGGCGAGAACCTGTACCCCGTCCAGATTGAGGACTTCCTGCGCAAGAACGGCAAGCTCAAGGACGTGGCCGTCATCGGCCTGCCCGACAAGCGGCTGGGTGAGATTGCCGCGGCCATTATTGAGGTGAAGGAAGGGGAGAGCTGTACCGAGGAGGAGATTAACGCCTTCTGCCGGGAGCTGCCCCGGTACAAGCGTCCCCGGCGGATCATCTTCGACAAGGTGCCCCGCAATCCCACCGGCAAGATTGAAAAGCCGGTGCTGCGTGAGCGGTACTGCAGCGGCCGCCTGGTGGAGGTCCAGAACAACAGCTGAGCAGGGCTGACGGCAATTTCTAAGATTTCCCGAAAAAACCATTGACTTTAGCAAGTAAAAGTGATAGAGTTTACTCTGTTGATACCTGAACGCAATGACGGAACCAAGTAGGGATCTGCCGCTTCCCTCAGAGAGCTGCCGGACGGTGCGAGGCAGCGGGGGCGTCCATCCTGAATTCCTTCCCGAGCGGCCTGCCGAACCGGGGAACTCCGACAGTAAGCAGCGACGGGGGCGCCCGATACAGCGCCGGGGATATGATCGTATCCCAAGAGGCCGCCACAGGCGGTAAACTGAGGTGGTACCACGGGAATTTCTCGTCCTCTGCAAGGCTTTCTTGCAGAGGGCGTTTTTTTATCCAGACGCGCGGAACATCAGCCGCAGAACATACGGCTCCCGGGGGCCTGTCCGGCCCCGGGGAGAGAAGGAGGAACTGTGATGAAAACCCTGATGCTTGGCAACGAGGCAGTGGCCCGGGGCCTGTACGAGGCCGGGTGCGCCTTTGTCTCCAGCTACCCCGGCACCCCCAGCACCGAGATTACCGAGGCCATCGCCAAATACCCCGAGGTGTACGCCGAGTGGGCCCCCAACGAGAAGGTGGCCATGGAGAGCGCCTTCGGCGCCTGTCTGGCGGGCAAGCGGAGCTTCTGCGGCATGAAGCACGTGGGCCTGAACGTGGCCGCCGACCCCCTCTTCACCATCTCCTACACCGGCGTCAACGCGGGCATGGTCATCGCCGTGGCCGACGACGCGGGCATGCACTCCTCCCAGAACGAGCAGGACTCCCGCCACTACGCCATGGCGGCCAAGCTGCCCATGCTGGAGCCCGCCGACTCCGCCGAGGCCCTGGAGATGGCACAGCTGGCCTATGACCTGTCCGAGCAGTTCGACACGGCGGTGCTGCTGAAGATGTGCACCCGGGTGGCCCACTCCCAGAGCGTGGTGGAGCCGGGGGAGCGCATCACCCCGCCGGAGAAGCCCTATGAGAAGAACGGGGCCAAGTACATCATGATGCCCGGCAACGCCAAGCGCCGCCATCCGGTGGTGGAGGAGCGGACGAAGGCCCTCATCGCCTGGGCGGAGACCGCGTCCATCAACCGCATTGAGGCGGGCAGGGACAAGTCCGTGGGCATCATTACCTCCTCCACCAGCTACCAGTACGTGAAGGAGGCCCTGGGGGACACCTACCCGGTGATGAAGCTGGGCATGATCTGGCCCATGCCGGAGCAGAAGATCCGGGACTTCGCCGCCGGCGTGGAGCAACTGGTGGTGGTGGAGGAGCTGGACGGCTTTATTGAGGCCCACTGCCGGAGCCTGGGCCTGGTGGTCAGGGGCAAGGAGCTCTTCTCCTGCATCGACGAGCTCAACCAGAACATTGTGGCCGAGAAGCTGGGCAAGGCCCCTGACGTGGGCATGAAGCTCAGCGACCCCATCCCGCCCCGGCCCCCGGTCATGTGCGCCGGCTGCCCCCACCGGGGACTGTTCTACACCCTCAACAAGCTCAAGCTCACCGTGCTGGGCGACATCGGCTGCTACACCCTGGGTGCGGTGGCCCCCCTCAGCGCCATCGACACCACCATCTGCATGGGCGCGTCGGTGTCCGGCCTCCACGGCTTCAACAAGGCCAGCGGCGGCGAAACCGAGGGAAAGACCGTGGGCGTCATCGGCGACTCCACCTTCATGCACTCGGGCGTCACCGGCCTTATCAACATCGCCTACAACGAGTCCAACTCCACCGTCATCATCCTGGACAACTCCATCACCGGCATGACCGGCCACCAGCAGAACCCCACCACCGGCTACAACCTGAAGGGGGACCCCTGCACCAAGATCGACCTGGAGAGCCTGTGCCGCAGCGTGGGCATCCGCCGGGTGCGGGTGGTGGACCCCTACGACCTGAAGCAGTGCGAGGAGGCGGTGAAGGAGGAGCTCTCGGCGGCCGAGCCCTCGGTCATCATCTCCCGCCGGCCCTGCGCCCTGCTCAAGTACGTCAAGCACAAGGCGCCCCTCATCGCCAGGGCGGACAAGTGCGTGGGCTGTAAGGCCTGCATGAAGATCGGCTGCCCCGCCATCTCGGTGGCGGACGGCAAGGCCCGGGTGGACAACACCCTGTGCGTGGGCTGCGGCGTGTGCCAGCAGCTGTGCCGGTTCGACGCCCTTGAGGCGCCCCAGGCGTAAGGAGGTACGGATATGGAAACGAAAAACATCATGATCGTGGGCGTGGGAGGCCAGGGCTCCCTGCTGGCCAGCAAGCTGCTGGGCCGCCTCCTGCTGGACAAGGGCTATGACGTGAAGGTATCCGAGGTCCACGGCATGAGCCAGCGGGGCGGCAGCGTGGTCACCTACGTCCGCTTCGGCGACAAGGTCTATTCCCCCATCATCGACAGGGGGGAGGCCGACTTCATCGTGTCCTTTGAGCTGCTGGAGGCCGCCCGCTGGACCGAGTACCTGAAGAAGGGCGGCAGAATCGTCACCAACACCCAGCAGATCAACCCCATGCCGGTCATCACCGGCGCGGCGGCCTACCCGGAGCACCTGGAGGAGAAAATGGCCGCCCTGGGCGTGGAGGTGGACGCCTTTGACGCCCTGGGCCTGGCGGAACAGGCGGGCAGCAGCAAGGCGGTGAACATCGTCCTCATGGGGCGCCTGAGCCGCTATTTCCCCGACATTCCCGAGGCCGAGTGGCACGCCGCCATTGAGAAGAGCGTGCCCGCCAAATTCCTGGAGCTGAACCAGAAGGCCTTCAATCTGGGCCGGGGATAAGCCTGGCTCATTTCCCGCGCATCACTCCATATTCAGAAAGGAACCGCTTATATGGAACGCTACTATCAGCCTGAAATTGAGTGCGCCAGCCGGGAGCAGATTCTGGCCTGGCAGAACGAGCGCCTGGTCAAGCAGGTGCGCAACGTGTGGGACAACGTGCCCTACTACCGCAGGAAGATGGAGGAGAAGGGCCTGACCCCGGCGGATATCAAGGGCGTGGAGGACCTGCACAAGCTGCCCTTTGTCACCAAGGCCGACCTGCGGGAGGCCTATCCCTACGGACTGGTGGCCCGGCCCCTGAAGGACTGCGTGCGCATCCAGTCCACCTCGGGCACCACCGGCAAGCGGGTGGTTGCCTTCTACACCCAGCACGACATCGACCTGTGGGAGGACTGCTGCGCCCGGGCCATCACGGCCGCCGGCGGCACCAACGAGGACGTGTGCCAGGTGAGCTACGGCTACGGCCTGTTCACCGGCGGCCCCGGTCTCAACGGCGGCAGCCACAAGGTGGGCTGCCTGACCATTCCCACCTCCTCGGGCAACACCGAGCGGCAGATCATGTTCATCCGGGACCTGAACGCCACCATCCTCTGCTGCACCCCCTCCTACGCCGCCTACCTGGGCGAGACCATGAAGGAGATGGGCCTCACCCCCGACCAGATCCCCCTGAAGGCGGGCATCTTCGGCGCCGAGGCCTGGAGCGAGGAGATGCGCCGGGATATTCAGAATACGCTGGGTATTAAAGCCTACGATATTTACGGTTTGACCGAGCTCTCCGGCCCCGGCGTGGCCTTTGAGTGTTCCGCCCAGAACGGCATGCACATCAACGAGGACCATTTCATCGCCGAGATCATCGACCCGGACACCGGCGAGGTGCTCCCCGAGGGGAGCAAGGGCGAGCTGGTGTTCACCTCCATCACCAAGGAGGCCTTCCCCCTGCTGCGTTACCGCACCCGGGACATCTGCGTCCTCCACCGGGAGAAGTGCTCCTGCGGCCGCACCCACGTGAAGATGAGCAAGCCCATGGGCCGCAGCGACGACATGCTCATCATCAAGGGCGTCAACGTGTTCCCGTCCCAGATTGAGACTGTCCTGCTGGAGCAGGGCTATCCCGCCAACTATCAGATCATTGTGGACCGCGTCAACAACTCCGACACGCTGGAGGTCCAGGTGGAGATGACGCCGGAGAACTTCTCCGACTCTCTGGCCCACATCACCGACATGGAAAAGGGCCTGGTGGCCGCGCTGAAGGCCATGCTGGGCATCTACGCCAAGGTGAAGCTGGTGGCGCCCAAGACCATTGCCCGCAGCGAGGGCAAGGCGGTCCGGGTCATCGACAAGCGGAAGATTTAAGAGAGGAGCTGGCATATCATGACCATTCAGCAGATATCCGTCTTTCTGGAGAACCGGGCGGGACAGCTGGCGGAGATCACCGCCATCCTGGCCGGCGAGGGCATCAACATGCGGGCCCTCCATATTGCGGAGACAGCCGACTACGGCGTGCTGCGCATGATTGTGGACCGGCCCCAGCGGGCGGCGTCCCTGCTGCTGGAGCACGGGTTCATCCTGTCCATGACCCCTGTGCTGGCGGTGGTGGTGCCCGACGAGCCCGGCGCCCTGGGCGAGGTCCTCACCCTGCTGGCCAGAGAGAACATCGACGTGGAGTACGTCTACTCCGTGTTCGGCCAGGTCCAGGACCGGGCCTGCATGATCTTCCGGGTGGCCGACCTGAACAAGCTCTCCGCCCTGCTGCAGGACAACGGGATGCCCCCCGCCCTCCACGGAGAGCTGGGCATCCTGGACGAACAGAAAGAGAAATGAGGTAGTGCGCTATGCAGCCCATGAGCAGAAAAACCCAGTATTTTACCGACTCCGTCATCCGCCGCATGACCCGGATTTCCCTGGACTGCGGCGCCATCAACCTGGCCCAGGGCTTCCCCGACTTTGACCCGCCCCAGGCCATGCTGGACCGGCTGGCCGAGGTGAGCCACCTGGGCCCCCACCAGTACCCCATCACCATGGGTGCGCCCAACTTCCGCCAGGCGCTGGCCCGCAAGTGCGGCCGCTTCATGGGTCTGGAGCTGGACCCGGACACCAACATCGTGGTGACCATCGGCTCCACCGAGGCCATGGTGGACACCATCTTCGCCCTCACCAACCCCGGGGACAAGATCGTCATGTTCTCCCCCTACTTTGAGAACTACCACGCCCAGGCCCTCTTTGCCGACTGCCAGCCCATCTACGTGCCCCTGGTGCCTCCCAAGTTCAACTTTGACGCCAACGTGCTGGAGGAGGCCTTCAAGCAGCACCCCAAGGCCATCCTCATTTGCAACCCCTCCAACCCCAGCGGCAAGGTGTTCACCTATGAGGAGCTGAAGCTCATCGCCGACCTGTGCATCAAGTACGACGTGTACGCCATCATGGACGAGGTGTACGAGCATATCGTCTACGCCCCCCACAAGCACACCTACATGGCCACCCTGCCCGGCATGTGGGAGCGTACCGTCTCCTGCTCCTCTCTGTCCAAGACCTACTCCATCACCGGCTGGCGTCTGGGCTACGCCATCGCCCCCAAGCCCATCATGGACAAAATCAAGCAGTACCACGACTTCAACACCGTGGGCGCCCCCGCGCCTCTGATGGAGGCGGCAGTGGTGGGCCTGGAGATGCCGGACAGCTACTATGAGGAGTTCGGCGCCCACTACGCCCACATGAAGCAGCTGTTCACCGACGGCCTGCGCCGCATCGGCATCCCCTTCACCGATCCCCAGGGCGCCTACTTCGTGCTGGCCAACATCGGCCCCTACATGAAGAAGGGCCAGACCGACGTGGAGTTCTGCGAGGAGATGGCCCGGAAGGTGGGCGTGGCCTGCGTGCCCGGCACCTCCTTCTTCATGGAGGACGTGCGGGACATCGTCCGGGTCCACTTCGCCAAGAAGGACGAGACCCTGCTGGAGGCCCTCAACCGCCTGGAGGACATCAAGGCCAAAATGGCCTGAGCCTGAATCAGACAGCGCCGCCGCTCATATTGAGCGGCGGCGCTGTTTTATGTCCGGGCGTATCTGCTTATCTGCTGAAGAAGCGGTACAGGAAGGTGACCACCTGGGCCCGGGTGCAGGTGAGCATGGGGGAGAAGGTGGTGGCGCTGGTGCCGGTGGTGATATCCTCCTCAACGGCCCACTTCACCGGGTACCAGAAGAAGTCGCCCCGGTCCACGTCGGTAAAGGCCATGGATCCGGAGAGCTGCTTGAGGGGGAAGTCGGCCCGCCACAGGAAGGTGACCACCTCCGAGCGGGTGCACACTGCGTTGGGGGAGAAGGTGGTGGGGGTGGAGCCGGTGGTGATGCCGTTCTCCGCCGCCCACAGCACCGCGTCATGGTAGAAGGCACCCGTCGGCACATCCCGGAAGGGGTTCTCGGCGGAGGAGGCGGACACCTCGTCCAGACCCAGAGCCCGCCACAGCAGGGTGACCACCTCGGAGCGGGTGCAGGCCCGGTCGGGGGAGAAGGTGTCCGGGCCTGTGCCCGAGGTGACCCCGTTTTCCACCGCCCACTGGACCGCGTCGTAGTACCAGCCCCCGGCGGGCACGTCCCGGAAGGCGCCGGAGGAGGCCGCCTCGCCGTTGGTGACGTCGCTGGTGGGCTTGATGATGGTGTCCCCGTCCTCCAGAACGTACTGCTGCCCGTCAGCGTCGGCGTCCACGTCCAGGGCGATGGTCAGGTCCTTCAGGGCCACGCCGGAGAACAGCACCTCCCGGCACAGGGCGCTGTTGGCGTCCAGCTCCAGAACGGTGATGTCCGCCGTGCCCGAGCCGTAGACCTCCACCGTCCAGTCGCCGCTGGTGAGGAGCACGGTGGTCTGGCCGTCCGCGCACTCCAGCTGGAGGCCGTCGGCCTTTTTCACGGTGGAGATAACGCCGCCCCGGATGGTGGCAACCACGTCGCCGCTGCTGCTCCTGATCTGGGCGTTGGCAGAGGAGGCAAAGGTGACCATCTTGCCGCTGGCGTCAAAGTCGCGGATGGAGTTGAGGGTGCCCGCCTCCAGCCAGGCCAGGTAGTGGGCGGGCTCATGGGCCCGGCCAATGGCATCCAGCATGTACAAAGAGATGAGGTTGTCGGGCAGCAGCGGCAGCAGGACGGAGATGGACAGCCCGTTGGCCATCGCCTCTTCTGCGGAGTACAACGGCTCCTCTGTACCGTAGTAAGCCCGCAGGCTCTGCTGAATCAGGTCGGAATACCGGTCGTTGTAGGCGCTGCGGCTGCCTACCACCATACCCAGGGAGAAGATGAACCGCTGGATCGCGGCGGGCTGAATCGTATAGGTGACGGGTTTATGGTCATCCAGGTCAATGCCGGAGAGCTTTTCAAACTCGTCCTTGCGGGACGCAGGCAGGGTGGAGGGGAAGGTGAGGGTGGTGCCATGGCGGCCGAAGCCCCACTTGCTCAGGGGCACACAGGGCACCACGTCGGCGGCACTGATGATGGAGAACAGTCCGCGGCAGGCCTTGGGGGAGGTGGTGCAGTTGGGGGCGGCGAACACATAGGCGTAGAGGTTGTCGCTGTCGATTTTGGAGGACATGGCCTGGGCCAGCAGATTGCAGGTGGCGCCGGAGCGGCTGTACCCGGTCATCCACAGCTTCACGTCCCCGGAGAACTGGTACAGGTCCTTCAGTCCGGCGATGTAGTCCTCCAGCTCGGCCTGGACCGCCTTGGCGGCGGCGGAGAAGCCGGCGTGGTCGCCGCTGGTGCCCACGTTGAAGTTGTCCGCCCACTCGGCGCCGTAGCCGCCGCCCCGCAGCACCACGGCCACCACCACGTCCTGGCCGATCTGCCTGCTGGCAAAGCCGTAGGCCACCTTGGAGGAGTAGTCGGTGAGGGCGGTGTTGTAGTTGTGGAACTCCGCGTTGCCGAAGCCGATGTCGGAGAAGAGCCGCTGGAGGTTGAGGGCCCGGCGCAGGTCGTGCTCGGGCAGCTCCTCGGTGTACAGGTTCTGCCGGGAGTAGCCCGCCATGGCCAGCTTCAGGGTCATGATGGCCAGGTCGCTGTGGTAGGCGCTGTTGTCGTAGGAGAAGAAGTCGTCGCTGTAATAGAAGGAGTAGGAGGCGGGGTCCCCGTTGGCGTTGGAGTACTCAAAGGTGCCCCGGACAGTATTGTCCACATTGGCGGGGATGTACCGGAACCGGACGCCCTCCATGCTGCACTGGAGCTCTGCGGGGGTGCGGACGTAGCCGGTGACCACCAGCTTGGAGTTGAAGCCCCTCAGGGCGTACTCGCCGATGGCCTGGAGGTCGGGGCCGCACCGGATGTCCGTCAGCTCGGTGCACCAGGCAAAGGCCTGCTGGCCGATGCTGATAACGTGGGTCAGGTCGATGGAGGTGAGGGAGGAGCAGCCGTTGAAGGCGTGGTCTCCCACCACGGTCAGACAGTCGGGCAGGGTGACGCTGGTCAGCTTTTTACAGTCCTGGAAGGCGCCGGTGCCGATCATGACCACCGGGCAGCCCTCCAGTTGGGCGGGGATGACCACATTCACCGCCGTCTCCCGGCAGTCGGTGATGACGGCCTTGCCGTTTACAATCTCGTAGGACAGGTCGTCGCTGACGCCGGGCGGGTCCTCCGCCTTGACGGTCAGGCCCTCGGCGTTATAGCTGCCGGTCTTGCCCTGGTAGCAGGCCTGGACGGTGTAGGTATAGGTGGCCCCGATGATGACCGCCCGGTCGGTGTAGGAGCCGCCGGAGCTGCCGGACACGGTGGCGATTTTCTGGTAGCTGCTGCCGCTGCCCGACTTGCGCAGGATGTTGAAGCTGTCCACGGTGTGGGTCTGGCCGGGGACGGTGAGGGGCAGGGTCCAGGTCACGGTCACCGCCTTGTTGGCAAACTCCGCCTTGTCCAGAACGGGGGTGGGGATGGTGCCGGAGGAGGGCTGGGTGGTGGAGCCGCCGCCGGAACCGCTGTCGGGGAGGTTCATGCTCTGAAGGACGGGGTAGGGGTAGCTGCCGCTGCCCATGGTCCAGACGCTGTCAAAGTCAAAGCCGCTGAAGCTGGAGGAGGAGCCCATCTGGCTCTCACTCAGGCCGCGGACGTTGACCAGATAGTCCTCTACATAGTTCTCGGGGAGCAGGGGCACGGTGTCGCCCGGGCGCACCAGGCCAAAGCAGTTCTCCAGGTCCCAGGGCCAGCCGCCCAGAGAGGCGAACTTGGAGGTTCCGTCGTAGTCTCTCCCCATATTGAGGGCGGTGATCCGGCCTGTGTTATAGCAATTCCGGGCCAGGCGGGGACCCTCGCCGGCCAGGCCGCCCACCTTGCAGCAGCCATCGGCGAAGATGTCGCCGCAGTTGAAGCAGTCGTACAAGCCCTCGCTGTTGGAGAGCAGGCCGCCCACCTTGCTGGCCCGGCTGTTGTCGGAGCCTTTCGTGGTATCCGTGACAGAGATATCCGCGGCATTCATACAGCGGGTAAGATCGGGCCCCGGGGAGGCGGAGCAGTTGATAATACCGGCCACGTTGGCCTCCGGGCCCTGGTATGTGATGGAGCCCCAGTTCTGGCAGTCGATAAGCTCGCCATAGCCGTTTCCGCAGATGCCGCCGATGCTGGCCTTCTTCTGGGTTACAGCCCGGATATTGCCCATATGGATGCAGCCGTTAATGGTGAGCGTGTCAGAAATGCCGACAATCCCGCCTATGATGGAACTGAGATAGTCGGAGACAATATCGCCCTTCATCCAGCAATATTCTACTGTCAGATTACCATTAAGGCCCTGCCCTACAATTCCGCCCATGGTGCAGGAGGATAAACTGACGAAAGCTGGAGGTTGAAGGTCGTGAATATTCCCGGAGAAATAGCAATTTGAGACCACTGGGAGGCCGAGAGAAGAGCGGAGCTCCCCCACAATGCCGCCGATGGGCGAGAGATTGTACACCGTTATGTCCGGATAGATGGTGGCATTTTCCACGCCCACATTCCGGACGGTCCCGTCTTTGACCGAGTCGAACAGACCTCCGCAGCCATTGAGGCCGGTGATGACGTGACCGTTGCCCTCAAAAATGCCGGTAAAGGGGTAGGTGGAGCACAGGGGCTTCCACTGATAGCCGGACAGGTCGATGTCGGCCATCAGGATATAGTTGTCGTTGGGGGCATCCGAAATAGCCAGCAGGTCGGAGGCGGTGTATATGCCGGTGTACCCGGCGGGGACCTTGGTGACCTGGGACACGGGCACCAGAAAGTCGTCCAGCACCGGCGCGGTGGGCTTGAGGGAGCCTGCCGCCTGCGCCTCCGGCGCCAGTGTGCTCAGCGGAGAAAAGAGCCCCGCCATCAGCGCCAGGGTCAAAAGCCAGCTGATACACCTGTTTCTGTTCAATCTTCTCCCTCCTCTTTCCTTCATCTTTCTACTTTCCCTCCCAATATTCCCGGTAGCGGCGCTCGTTTTCCTCTTCCTCCTGCTTGATGGCCTGCTGGATGAGGTCCACCATCTGGGCCTCATAGGTGATATCAAACAGGGTCCGCTCCTGCTTCTCCGGCTCCTTCCGGGGGTCGTAGGTGCCGTTGGCGGCGGCCCGGATGGACTTTTCATCGTTGTTACCTATCATCCAGACAACCACTAGGAAGAGCACCGGCAGAAAGCCGGGGAGTATCTGGGCCACCAGACTGCGGGTGGTGCCCTCCACGCCGTTCAGGCTCACACTCTGATAAATACCGGCCGGAATCAGCCCTACAAACCAACCGGGCACAAAGCTGCCCAGCGTCCGGCGGAGACAGAAGCACAGCGCCGCCGAAGACGGATAACCCTTGCCCCATTTGGGGGAGCGGCGGGTCAGCCGCCGGAAGGTCCGGCCCCACACCGCTGCCAGCAGCACCAGCGAGACGAAGAAGAGGACCAGCAGAGCGGGCCGCCAGCCCTTCTCCCAAAAGATCATGCCGCAGTTGTACCACATCAGGAAGAAGAACACCGCCAGCCCCTCCAGAAAGAGAATGGTGGCGGGAAAGCGCTTCTTGTGGGGCGCCCTGGCGGCGGGGATGCCCAGAGAGGAATAGACGGCCTGCTCTATCCCGTAGCAGACCAGATAGACCACAAAGACGCCGATGGGGATGGAAAAAGTCCAATTTTTTATGATCCAGTTGAGCATAACTGCACCTCTTAAATCAATGTACGGGCCAGTTCCTCCAGAACCGCCGCAGTCTCGTCCCCACTCAGGACCTCTTCGCCGTCCGGCAGATGGAGGAGCCACTGGTGGAAGGCCCTGCACAGGTTGGGCTCACGCAGCTGCACCGAGCAGAAGCCCCGCTGCAGCGGGAACCGCTCCGTGGTGAAAAAGCCGATTCCCGAGCGCTGAGAGGTGGTCATGCTCAGGTAATCGGGGAACACGCCCGGGAAAAAGATACGGCCTGTAATATCGCCGGAGCGGATGCGCTCCGCCAGCGCGGTCATCAGCCAGCGGCGCTGCTCCGGGGAGAAGGGCAGGACAAAGGCGGTGGGGAAGTCGTCCAGCGCGCCGCTGGCGGCAAAGCGCTCCAGACCCGACCGGGTGAAGAGCGTGTAGAAATGCTCCGCCGTGCGCAGCTTGGCAAAACGCTTGCGGGCCACCTGGGCCAGACGCTCATAGAAGGACGGGTCGGCGCGGAGCTGGGTCGCAATGAGGGACTCGTCGTAGAAGCGGCCGAAGCAGGGCTGGTCCATCACCATGTAAAACCCGTCATTGTCGGTGCAGCCGTCATAGGAGGCCAGGATCTCCACTGGGTCGCTGGTGTATTGAATCAGGTTATAGCAGCGGGAGAGGAGGGACTGGAAGTGCCGCCGGTAGCAGCTGACCTGGTCCTCGCCCTGGAGGAGCATGGCCTGCTCGCCGTCCTCCGAAATGCAGACCACACAGCTGTGTGTCACCAGAAAATAGGGGAAGGGATCGGTATAGCGGGCGGCCACCGTGTTGTCGTAATAGTAGTAAGGGTGATAGGTCCGCCGGGAGAGCAGGCAGATGGGAAGGATGCAGCAGAAGCACTCCAGATTGTGCAGGCTGATGTCCTCCGCCGTGCCGGAGGCGTCAAAGGCGATGATCTGGCGGACCTCTCCGCTCATGCGTCCATCCAGATAGCGGCGCAGCAGCTCTCCGCTGAGGAAGGTGTCGGTGGGCGGCACGGTAAGGGCGATTTGCGGGTCATCCCCGGTCAGCTCCTGGGCGAGAACCATCCGGAGCAGGGGCTGCACATTGGTGACGCCGGAGAAGATGGAGCGCCTGGCGGCGTATTGGGGCAGGTCCATCAGGAGCTGACTCTCCTCAAAGGCGGGGGTCACAAAGTCCAGCGCCGCCAGATCGGCAAACAGTTTGCCCACCAGGCCCCGGGCTCTGCGGATGCCCTCCTTTTCAAACTGGGCGTCATAATAGGCCCGCAGCCGCTGGCCTTCGCCGGGGGTCAGCCGCAGGTGGTAGATCAGGGCGTCTAGGGCGTCGTAGGGCAGCACCCGCTGTCCCGTCAGAGCCTTGGAGAGGGCAGTGCGCTCCACACCCGACAGCCGGGACAGGGCGGACACGGTCATTTTCTTGGCCTGCAGCAGGTCCCGCAGGTATTTACTGAACAGCAACAAGGGCGTCGCCTCCTGGTATGAGTTGGTAAAATAAAGTAAATTTAGTATAGCATAAATTTTTTGCAAGGGGTGTGCACAGAAAGAAACGTTTTGGCGCACAGATTTTTGCACAGCGAATCGGGGTGCTTCCCGGGGCATTGCAGCTGGAACAGCCGGACCAAATATGCTATAATAGCCGCAGAAAACCCAGGCGGCCTCTGCCGCCTGCCGTGTAATGAGACCGCCCCGTCCGGGACGGAGAAGGGAAGGGGAGCTTACCTTGAAAATTGTCTATTTCAGTCCCAACGATACCACGAGACAGGTCACGGTGGCGGCGGCGGCCGCCATGGAGCCCGGCGGGGAGCAGATTGACCTGCTGAAGGCGCCGCTGACGGAGGAGGTGTCCGTGGGCGCGGAGGAGATGCTGGTGGTGGGCATGCCGGTGTATGCGGGCCGGATTCCCGGCCTGTGCCTGTCCTCCCTGGCCTGCCTGAAGGGCCACGGCGGCCCGGCGGCGGCCATTGCGGTGTATGGCAACCGGGACTATGACGACGCCCTGCTGGAGCTGACCGACCTGCTGGAGGCCCAGGGCTTCCGTGTGGTGGGTGCCGGGGCCTTTATCGCCAAGCACTCCATCTTCCCCACCGTGGCCGCCGACCGGCCCGACGAAAAGGACCTGGAGGCCATCGCCGCCTTTGGCCGGGAGTGCCAGGCCCGGCGGGGCCTGTTCTCCGACAGCCACCCCGGCGAGATCCTGGTGAAGGGCAACCGGCCCTACAAGAAGCCGGGTTCGGCCTCCTTCCGGCCCGCCGGTGACAAGACCTGCACCAACTGCGGCGCCTGCGCCGCCATCTGCCCCACCAAGTCCATTGACCCGGCGGACCCCACCAAGACCAGAGAGGATACCTGCCTGGCCTGTGCGGCCTGCATCCGGGTGTGTCCCACCGGAGCCAGGGCCTTCCGCGGCGTGGCCTACCAGACCGCCCGCAAGGCCTTTGAGCTCAAGTGCGCCCCCTACCGCCTGCCCGAGACCTTCTACCGGGCGTAAGGAGACGGCATGGAACAACAGACGCTGCATATCACGCCCATCGGCGTGCTGCACAAGGATGAGCACGGCGTCCGGGTGGAGCTGGAGCCCACCTACGCCCCCGGCCTGCTGGGCCTGGAGCTGTACAGCCATGTCCACATCCTCTGGTGGTTCCACCGCCGGGACAATCAGGAGGACCGGAGCAGACTCCAGGTCCGGCCGCCCCACCGGGGCACACCGGGACCCATGGGGGTCTTTGCCAGCCGGTCCCCAAGCCGCCCCAACCCCATCGCCCTGTCCACCGGACGCATCCTGGCTGTGGACAGAGAGCGGGGTGTGATTACCCTGGACTGGAGCGACGCGGAGGACGGCACGCCTGTGCTGGACATCAAGCCCTACTCCTCCGGCCTGGACCGGGTGATGGAGACGGAGGAGCCCTACTGGCACGCCGACTGGCCCCACACCTATGAGGAGGCCAGAGTCCGGGGAGAGTGAGCCCCAAAGAATAAAGCGGTCCGCCCCCAGCAGGGGGCGGACCGCTTGTTTGTTTCAGACAGCAATCAGAAGGGACGGGTGCCCTCTCCGGGCATCTGCCACTCGTTGGCGGGCCGGGGCTCGCCGGCAGAGACGGCGCAGTAGTACCGGGCCAGAGTACCGGTGTAGTACCCCTTGAGCCAGATGGTAAGGGGCAGAGGCAGCAGGAAGGACAGCACCTCCCCGGCCCAAAGACCGGCGGTGAGGGCACTCAGGCTGCCCGAGGTGAGGAAGAAGCCGCAACCCAGGCCGATGCATACGCCGGACACCAGCAGAGAGAGCGCAGTGGACAGGATGCTCCAGCCCAGGAAGGACAGGATCAGCTTGAAGAGTTCTCCATAGCGGGCAAAGAGCAGTCTGCGGCTGCGGCGCACCGCCTCCAGGGGGCCGGCATCAGGCTGATCCGCCAGGCAGAAGGGGGCCATGGTGTACCGCAGGGTGAGGAACAGGATGAGCAGCGCGGCGGCGATAAAGACCACAAGGAGCACCACATAAAACAGCATAATCTGGTTGGACAGCAGCACAGCGGAGCCGTCGGCCGACACGCCCACTACAAACAGGGTCATCAGGAAGGACATGGCCAGGGTCACCGGCACCAACACCAGCACCGCCCAGCACAGGGAGAAGGCCAGGACAATCAGGTTCATCACAATGACCCGGCCCGTCATGCCGAAGCCGCCCAGCAGGTCGCCGAAGGAGGTCTCCTCCCCGCGGCTGCGCCGGAGGGTGTAGCCGTAGTAGCCGAAACTGAGGACCACAGTGTAGAGCTGGAGGAGAATCTGAAGGAAAAACACGGGCACCGCCACCGGCGAGCTGGAAGCGCTCAGGGCGTTCATCAGGAGCTGCGGGTCATCGGTGGTGAGCAGGGTGGCCAGCAGGTCCCGGGTATAGGTCACCGAATTTCCAAGGATCAGGTTGAGCAGCAGAAGCAGGCCGGTGGTGAGCAGAAGATAGACCAGCGTCACCTTCCATACCCTGGGCCGGGCGGTGCGCAGGTCCTGGCGGGCTGCCCGCTTCAGTTCCCGGCGGTTGACAGGCACAGGCGTGCCGAACATGGTTGAATTGTACATGAGCGGATTCCTCCTCTCCCGGATGTGAGCATCATACCATACCCGCAGCCCAAATGCAAATGGACAGAGAAAACCGGCGGGCAGCTGGGCTGCCCGCCGGTGCAGGTGTCGATAAACTCTTCGGCCAAAGGTTTCGGAGGGAAAGATAGTGTGAAAGAAAACCGTCAGGGTTGTCTTTCGCGTGCAATTAAACCACTTTTTCAAACTTTTAAAAAGTTTGAAAAAGTGCAGCAGCCTGTCGAAAAAACTTTTTCGACAGGCTGAACCGGCGGGCAGCTGGGCTGCCCGCCGGTGGAAAAGTACGGATTTTATTCGCCCGCCAGTTTGGACAGGAGCATCTCCACATCCCGCTCCCGGACGGGACGGGGGTTGTCCTTCACAAAGCGGTCGTTGAGGGCGGCCCGGACGATGTCGCCCCGGACGGCCTTGAACTTGTCCATATCCGCGCCGCATTCCCGCAGGGTGGCGGGCACGTTGATGGTCTGCATCAGCCGCTCCACCTCGGTGATCAGGTTGGTCACGCCCAGCCGCACCGTGGGGGCGGGGAGGTAGAGGAGCTTGGCGATGTGCTGATATTTTCTGGCCGCCAGGGTAAAGCCGGCGGGGTTCTGCAGGTCGGCGTTGAAGGCCAGCACATGGGGCAGCAGCATGGCGTTGAGCCTGCCGTGGGACACATGGAGCTGGCCGCCCACTGCGTGGGCAATGGAGTGGCACACGCCCAGGCCCGCCGAGTTGAAGGCCAGACCGGCCATACAGGAGGCATTGTGCATCCGCTCACGGGCGTGGAGGTCGGAGCCGTCCAGGGCGGCGATGGGCAGGAAGCGGAAGGTGAGGGCGATGGACTTCTCAGCCAGGGCGTCGGTAAAGTCGCTGGCGGCGTTGGCCACGTGGGCCTCCAGCGCGTGGGTGAGCACGTCCATACCCGTGTCCGCGGTGACCGAAGGAGGCGCGGAGAGCACCAGCTCCGGGTCCAGAATGGCGATGGGGGGACGCAGCTCCCGGCTGACCAGGGGGTACTTGACGCCCTGATCCGTATCCGTGATGACGGCGGCCTCGGTGACCTCGGAGCCGGTGCCGCTGGTGGTGGGGATGGCGAAGCACTCCTCAACCTGGACGCCGTTCTCCATCTTTCCGGCCACTGCCCGGATGGCCTTGGCCGCGTCGATGGGAGAGCCGCCGCCCAGGGCGATCATCACCTCGGCCTTGCAGTCCAGCAGGACCTTCACACCCTGGGAGACCACATGAATAGAGGGGTCCGGGGTGACGTCGCTGAAAATGGTGAGCTGACAGTCGGTCAGGTGAGAAGCCACCCGCTCCGCTGTGCCCGACTGGGCCATATACCGGTCGGTGACCATCATGACCCGCTTGTTCTTTACCTGCGCCAGGCGCTCCAGAGCGCCCTCGCCGAAAAAGATTCTGGTGCTGAAACTGAATTCCCGCATAGCCGGCCCCTCCTGAAGTATTTGACATTATGGATATTTTAACAAAAGACGGAGAGAAGCACAAGGGAATATTGTACGGTATTTCGTCCTGTGGTGCTGTAAAGGGGGGATTGCGCCGGAGGGACGGGTCTGGTATAGTGGGGAAAGAAACACAGAGGCGCCCCGGCGGCCGGGGCGGATGGAGGTGTGCCCATGGAGCGCAATGAGATCATGGAAAGCCTGTACAGACGCAAGTCGGTGCGGGCCTATACGGACGAGCCGGTGCCCGAGGCGCTGAAGCGGGCGGTGCTGGAGGCGGCCTGCCAGGCGCCGTCGGCGGGCTGCCAGCAGCTGTACACCATACTGGACGTCACCGACCAGGCGCTGAAGGACGCCCTGGCCGTCACCTGCGACAACCAGCCCTTTATTGCCAGGGCGCCGGTGGTGCTGGTGTTCTGCGCCGACTGCCGCAAGTGGTACGACGCCTATGTGGAGGCGGGGTGCACGCCCCGCCGGCCCGGTGCGGGCGACATGCTCCTGGCCATTACCGACGCGGCCATTGCCGCCCAGAACGCGGTGGTGGCGGCTGAGAGCCTGGGCCTGGGGTCCTGCTATATCGGGGACATTCTGGAGCGGTATGAGGACCACCGCCGCCTGCTCTCCCTGCCCGAGTGGGTGCTGCCCGCGGTGATGCTGGTGCTGGGCTGGCCCACAGAGCAGCAGAAGGCACGGCCCAAGCCGGAGCGGTGCGCCATGGAGCACATTGTCCACGAGAACCGGTACCGCCATATGGACGGCGGTGAGCTGCGGGCCATGCTGGAGCGCCGGGCGGGGGACAAGGGCTTTGAGGCGTGGGTGCAGGCCTTCTGCGCCCGGAAGTACAACAGTGATTTTTCCAGGGAAATGACCCGCTCTGCGGAGCGGTACCTGGCGGATTTAGGCGAAAAGGAGGAAAATCCATGATTCATATCTACTGCGGAGACGGAAAGGGAAAGACCACCTGTGCCTTTGGCCTGGCCCTGCGTGCGGCGGGCCGGGGGAGAAAGGTGGTCATCGCCCAGTTCCTCAAGAGCGGGGACAGCGGCGAGCGGGACGCCATCGCCCGGGTGCCCGGCGTGACGCTGCTGCCTGCCCCGGAGCAGGTGAAGTTCACCTTCCAGATGAATGAGGAGGAGAAGGCGGCCTGCGCCGTGCAGCTGAAGAGTACCCTGGAGCGGGTGTCCCAGCTGGCGAAGGCGGGGGACTGCGGTCTGGTGGTGCTGGACGAGTGCTGCGCCGCGGTGTCCACCGGGCTGCTGCCTCTGGCGGATGTGCTCTCCTTCCTGGACGGCGCACCGGAGGACCTGGAGGTGGTCATCACCGGCCGGGACCCGGACCCCGCCCTGGTGGAACGGGCCGACTACATCACCGAGATGAAAAAAATCCGCCACCCCTTTGACAAGGGCGTGGCCGCCCGGAAGGGCATCGAGTGGTAAAAGACAGAGTGTGCGCGCCGGGCGGAAGCCCGGCGCGCTTTTTGTCTTTCATAGATGGAAAAATGGATAATTTGGAATATAAAACCGCACAAATGAATTGGCTAAAAAAGAAATAAAAATAACATTTCATACAATAACAAAAACAGGAAAACGAAAGAAATGACCAAAAAGTGTATTCTTTAAAGTCAAAAAACCAGGTAAATTTTCAGTCAGATAAAATATTGCATAATTTATACAATGAAACCTTGAAAAGTTTTGACAAAATGATATAATGATTTCCATTAAGGGGAAATCAGGCAGCGGCAGCCTGCGCGTCTTTCGGGGAGAACCTGTCGTCCCCTCCGGAAGGACAGACACCACGCTTGCATCCCCATCCCGCTAAGGAGGAAGTATACATGGCACATAAGTACGTCTATCTCTTTTCCGAGGGCAATGGCTCTATGCGTGAGCTGCTGGGCGGCAAGGGCGCCAACCTGGCCGAAATGACCAATCTGGGCATGCCTGTGCCCCAGGGCTTCACCGTTACCACCGAGGCCTGCACTCAGTATTATAATGACGGCCGCCAGATCAACGAGGAGATCCAGGCTCAGATCTATGAGTACCTGGGCAAGATGGAGGAGATCTGCGGCAAGAAGTTTGCCGATCCCGAGAACCCCCTGCTGGTCTCCGTCCGCTCCGGCGCCCGCGCCTCCATGCCCGGCATGATGGACACCATCCTGAACCTGGGCCTGAACGACGTTGTGGTGGAGGGCCTGGCCAAGTTCACCAACAACCCCCGCTTCGCCTACGACTCCTACCGCCGGTTCATCCAGATGTTCTCCGACGTGGTTATGGAGCTGTCCAAGAAGCGCTTTGAGGAGATCATCGACGACGTCAAGGCCAAGAAGGGCGTCAAGCAGGACGTGGAGCTGGACACCGACGACATGAAGAACCTGGTCGTCCTGTTCAAGGAGTTCTACAAGAAGGAGAAGGGCGAGGACTTCCCCCAGGATCCCAAGGTCCAGCTGATGGAGGCCGTCAAGGCCGTGTTCCGCTCCTGGGACAACCCCCGCGCCAATGTGTACCGCCGCATGAACGAGATCCCCTACGACTGGGGTACTGCCGTCAACGTCCAGTCCATGGTCTTCGGCAACTCCGGCAACAACTCCGGTACCGGCGTGGCCTTTACCCGCAACCCCGCCACCGGTGAGAAGGCTCTGTTCGGCGAGTACCTCATCAACGCCCAGGGCGAGGACGTGGTCGCCGGCGTGCGCACCCCCTCTCCCATCAGCAAGCTCCACGAGGAGATGCCCGAGGTGTACGACCAGTTCGCCGACATCGCCAACCGCCTGGAGCAGCACTACAAGGACATGCAGGACATGGAGTTTACCATTGAGAACGGTAAGCTGTACATGCTCCAGACCCGTAACGGCAAGCGCACCGCCGCCGCCGCCCTGAAGGTGGCCGTGGACCTGGTGGACGAGGGCATGATCGACGAGAAGGAAGCCGTCTGCCGCGTGGAGCCCAAGCAGCTGGACGCCCTGCTGCACCCCACCTTTGACGCCGAGGCCCTGAAGAAGGCCCAGGCTGTGGGCAAGGGCCTGGCCGCCTCTCCCGGCGCCGCCTGCGGCCGCGTTGTCTTCACCGCTGAGGAGGCCAAGGAGTGGCACGCCCGCGGTGAGAAGGTGGTCCTGGTCCGTCTGGAGACCTCTCCCGAGGATATCGAGGGCATGCAGGTCGCTCAGGGCATCCTGACCGTCCGCGGCGGCATGACCTCTCACGCCGCCGTGGTGGCCCGCGGCATGGGCACCTGCTGCGTGTCCGGCTGCGGCGACATCGTGGTGGACTATGAGAACAAGAAGTTCACTCTGGCCGGCAAGGAGTATCACGAGGGCGACTACATCTCCCTGGACGGCTCCACCGGCAACATCTACGGCGAGGCCATTGCCACCGTGCCCGCCGATCCCGGCTCCGGCTACTTCGGCCGCCTGATGGGCTGGGCTGACAAGTACCGCCAGCTGAAGGTGTACACCAACGCCGACACTCCCAGAGACGCCAAGCAGGCCCGTGCCTTCGGCGCCCAGGGCATCGGCCTGTGCCGCACCGAGCACATGTTCTTCGAGGAGACCCGTATCAAGGCCATGCGCGAGATGATCGTGGCCGACAATACCGAGGACCGCAAGAAGGCCCTGGCCAAGATCATGCCCTATCAGCAGGGCGACTTCGAGGGCCTGTACGAGGCCATGGAGGGCAACCCGGTTGTCATCCGCTTCCTGGATCCCCCGCTGCACGAGTTCCTGCCCACCAAGGAGGAGGACATCAAGGAGATCGCCGGCGACCTGGGCATCACCGTTGAGCACCTGAAGGACGTCATCGCCTCCCTCCACGAGTTCAACCCCATGATGGGTCACCGCGGCTGCCGTCTGGCCGTCTCCTACCCCGAGATCGCCGAGATGCAGACCACCGCTGTCATCAACGCTGCCATCAACGTCCAGAAGAAGCACCCCGACTGGACCATGGTGCCTGAGATCATGATCCCCCTGGTGGGCGAGGTCAAGGAGCTCAAGTACGTCAAGGACGTGGTGGTTGCCACCGCCGACGCCATCATCAAGGCTTCCGGCATCGACATGAAGTATGAGGTCGGCACCATGATCGAGATCCCCCGCGCCGCCCTCACCGCCGACGAGATCGCCACCGAGGCCGAGTTCTTCTCCTTCGGCACCAACGACCTGACTCAGATGACCTTCGGCTTCTCCCGCGACGACTCCGGCAAGTTCCTGAGCTACTACTATGAGAAGAAGATCTACGAGTCCGATCCCTTCGCTCACCTGGATCAGAAGGGCGTCGGCAAGCTGGTGAAGATGGCTGCCGAGCTGGGCCGCAAGACCCGGCCCTCCATCCACCTGGGCATCTGCGGCGAGCACGGCGGCGATCCCACCAGCGTGGAGTTCTGCCACAAGGTGGGCCTGAACTATGTCTCCTGCTCCCCCTACCGCGTGCCCATCGCCCGTCTGGCCGCCGCCCAGGCCGCCATCAAGAACCCCCGGTAAATCAACCGGAGCAACGGCGAAAACCCTATCCAAATGAACAGGCGCACCGCTCAAAAACGGTGCGCCTGTTTTGCAACTGGCCAAGTTCTGACGCGAGAGGAGGAAAGAGAGCATGGACGAGAATCTCAGCAACATCATCGTACTCAACGACGAGAACGGAAACGCGGTTCGGTTTGAGTTCCTGGACCTGATTGAATATGACGCGGAGGAGTATGTCGTTCTGCTGCCGGAGAGCGGAGACGGGGAAGTGGTCATCCTCCAGGTGGACCACACGGATCCGGACAGCGAGGAGGAGAACTACCTGGGCGTTGAGGATGAAGAGACGCTGCAGGCTGTGTTCGGCATCTTCAAGGAGAAGTACAAGGACGAGTTTGAGTTTGCCGACGAGGAATAAGCTGTCCATGTGAGCACGGGAGACTCTCGGCATACAGCCGGGACTGTCTGCCACAGCAAAAAGACGCGCACCGCTGTCAGGCGGTGCGCGTCTTTTGTATTTGCGTTTGTGCTTGCTGCCGGATAGAAGGACAGAATCCGAGCGATTGCGTCAGAGCGGCTGCTCTGCTTTGGGCGCGGGCAGAAAACGGATGGCCACCAGATGGTGAAAGAGCGCCGCGAAGGCCAGACCGAATGTCACACCCAGAAGGGTGTCCGCGATACGCAGGACCACAGCGCCCTGGATTCCGTATATCCCGGCGCCCAGCATCAGGGCGCCCAGGCAGTTCATTGCCGTCTTGTACCGGTAATCCGTGCAGAAGCCCAGGCACAATCCGCCCAGTGGCCCCAGCAGCGGACGCAGGGCTTCCGGTACAATCAGATACAGGACAAAAAAGATACAGGAACCCGCCACAGCTCCGGCGATTCTCTGCCGGAAACGGGGGAAGGTATTGCCGGAATAGGGGTATTCCGACAGCAGGGACGCACAGGCAAAGCCCATCCACATAAACCGCTCCACGCCAAAGACCTGCCCGGCCGTCAGGACCAGGCTGACACCCAGCGCCATGCGCAGCTGCCACAGGCAGACTGGTTGAGACAGATCAAACCTCCGCACCACATGATGAAACCGGACCTCACGGTGCTGATGCCGGTGCTTGGCAAACAGGATTGCACCGCAGAGCAGATAGCCAACCAGCGCCAGGAGGCCGCGGCGAATCAGGGCCTCACCGGTGACGGGATTGCCCGTAAGATAGATGTATGCAAAGCTGTACAGGCCGCCGTTTCCCATCTCAGGCCGCTGGGTGGTCATATAGAGAAGGGCAAAAAGCTGACAAAGTGGAGCGGAATCAGGAAAACCGGCGGAACCACTGCCGCCGCACTGGGCGACAGTACCAGAATAGCCAGCGCAGCCGCCAGAGTGAAGAGTGAGTCCCCAATGCAGTACTCAAAATTGACAAAACGGATACCCAGCATGATGCAGAACAGCGCCACGGCCAGCGGGGTGTTGTCAGAGCCGAACACACTGGACAGCAGGCTTATGAATACGATGGCAAAGGCCACAATCAATGCAGAACGTGCGGCAATGGCCGTCCAGTAATACAGCTTTTCCTGCCTTGTGCCGCAGGCGGCAATTTTACGCTTGAGGATGGCAGGGTCCAGCTGCAGCGCGTCATAAAATTTCATTTTCGTTGTTTTCATGCCCTTTCTCAATATGTGCGGCAAGCTTATCCGCATAGTACATAAACATCTCAAAATCCTTGCCGGAACTCCGCCACAGGTCATAAAAAGGCTGCAAAATGCTCTCGTATCCCTTTTTCAACTCTGCACGGCCGGCCTCGGTGATGGATAGCTGGTAGCTCCGCTCATCGGCTGCATTCCGCTGTTTGGATATGCAGTTTTTTTCGTAGAGGGTTTTCAGGCAGCGGCTCACCGCTTCCTTTTTCATTCCGGTTCCCTGACTGAGCAGAACAGGGGTGTTCTGCTCAGGCCGCAGGTACAGATGTGCCAGAAGTTCACATTCACTGACAGTCAGCGCAGATTTGCGCTCAGGCAGCAGAGAACGCATGATTTTTTGCATTTGCTGCTGATAGTGAACCATGTCTGTCCACTCCATATGGTTCTCCTCTCTATATAATTAACTTTGTTAATCATATGCCGCAAAATCTTTTTGTCAATAGGGTAATAAAACAGCGTCACATGGGAAAAAGAGAACCGGAAGACAAAAGACGCGCACCGCCTGTCCGCGGTGCGCGTCTTTTGTGCTCGTAATTAAAGATAGCTGTCCGGCATGAGGATTTCGTAGTTCACCATGCTCTCCAGCACACTGCGGCAGGCGGCCTCATCCTGCAGGCGGAGGGCCTCGTACAGCTTGCGGTGGGTGGAGAGAGAGGCCACAAACTTGCCCTGCTCCTGGTTCTGCTCATAGCGGGCCTTCCGGGTGCGGATAATCTCCCGCATATAGTCCACCATCAGATTCCTCATGGTCATATAGGTGAGCTGGAAAAGTTTATTGTGGGACATTTCGCAGATCTTCATATGGATTTCAAAGTCCTTCTCAGCTAGGGCGGTCCAAAGCGCCTCAGAATCACCGCTCTCATCCTGATTGTAGAGGGACTCATATGCCTCGCAGAGGCCGGCCAGCTCAGCCAGCTCCTCCTCCGTGCGGTTATGGGCGGCCAGAACGGTGAACCCGGTCTCCACATGGAGCCGGAAGTCCTTGATATCCCCCATCATGGAAGGGGAGAAGATAAGGCTGGAAATATTGTCGATGTACTGCTGAAAATTGAAATCCTTGACATAGGAGCCCTCGCCCACTCTGGTCTCCAGAAGCTCCATGGCATTGAGCTTCTGAATGGCCAGCCGGACGGTCAGACGGCTGGTACCGTATTCCTCGGCCAGATCGTTTTCCGAGGGGAGCTTGTCCCCGGGCCGGTAGTCGCCATTTATAATGGAGTCCCGAATAAACTCGCAGACCTGGTCCACCAGGTTACGCTTCACTACTTTTTTTGCCATTGCTGTACTCCCTGCCTCATATATACAGATTGGGGAAAATGTGCTCTGTCTGCTTATTATACAATAGACAGCGGCGCTTTTCCAGTAAAAAACCCCAGAGACGCAGACGGGGTTGACCGATGCGCCTCTGGGGCAGGAGGGAGCACAATCTCCGGCAGAAGGGATATTACTGGATGACTACCTTACGGCACTTCTCCATCTCCTCCTTGGTCAGCTCCTGGCCGATGCCGGGCAGCTCGGGAACCTTGAAGCGGCCGTTGACAGGCTCGTAGTCATACAGGCAGGTGTTGGTGCAGATGGGCTGAATGGCGCCCACGTGGTGCTCGTGGATGACAAAGTTGGGGATAACCGCCTCCAGCTGGAGAGCGGCAGCGGTGGCGATGGGGCCGCCGCAGACATGGAGCTGGACGCCGATGTCGTAGGTGTGGGCGGCGTCGCAGATCTTTTTGCACTCGGTAAAGCCGCCGGTGTTGCACATGTCGGGCTGTACGATGGAGAGAGAGCGGTCCTCAAAGAACTGACGGAAGCCCCAGCGGGTGTAGCTGCGCTCACCGGTGGCCAGAGGAATGTCAATCTTGGACTGGATGGTCTTGAACAGCGCCGGATTCAGGGGCTGGGTGGGCTCCTCCATGTACATGATGCGGTATTTCTGGATGCTCTGGCCCAGCTCCACAGAGGTATTGGCGTCCAGCAGGGAGTGGAGCTCGATGATGATGTCCAGGTCCTCGCCGCCCGCCTCACGGATGGCGGCCACGCGCTCGGTGGCCAGACGCAGATCGGCGTGGCGGAAGGCGCCTCTGTGGTGGCAGCCCTGGGTGGCCATGGACAGGCCCTCCATGGGGTTGAAGACAGGGTCCACCTTGACGGCGTCAAAGCCGGCCTCCATGCACTTCTTGGTGGCGTTGTAGTAGTCCTCGGGGGTGCGCATGATGCCGGGCAGGTTTACCGAGCCGGCGATCTCGCCCGCGTTGTCCACGCCCCAGCCGAACTGGATCTGGGAGGCGTAGGTGCGCAGGTTGTCGTTGGTCTTTCCGCCCAGCAGCTGGTAGACGGGCACGCCGAACTTTTTGCCCTTGATGTCCCAGCAGGCGATGTCGATGGCGGACATGGCGCCCACCTCAACGGCGCCGCCGCCCATGCCCCAGAAGGTATGGCGGTGGAGGTGGTCCCAGATCTCCTCGGTGTTCATGGGGTCCATGCCCAGAATCAGCTTGGCGTAGTCCTGGCACTGACCGAAGGCGGCCTCAGCGCTGTTGCCGTAGGCCAGGCCGGACTCACCAAAGCCGCTGATGCCCTCATCGGTATTGATTTTGACCACGATGGCGTAGCCCTTGAATACTTCCACACTGGTGATTTTCATTGCAAAGACTCCTTTTCAATTTAATTAGAGAGACAGCGGGTTATTCCACGTCCACCCAGTAGCTGACGGTGACCTTGGTCTTTCCCATCTTATAGCGGATGTTGGCATATACCGAGCAGATGACCAGGACGGAAACACTGACAATTACAATGGTGGCATTGAGCGTGGCGGCAGAGGCCAGGAACACGGCAATATAGGTGAGGATGCTCAGGACCATAATGGCGTAGAACACGCCGTTGGGCACATGGTAGGGGGCCTTGGCCCACTGCTCGGGGAAGCGCTTGGGCAGATTCCAGACCACAAATGCGCTCATGGCCATGGTGACGGTCTGAACCAGCGTGCAGTTCTTGGTGATGGTGTTGATATCAAAGTTCAGCAGCACAGGCAGCAGGCTGACCAGCATGATCACGGTCAGCACCACATAGGGGGCGCCGTGCTTGTTGGTCTTTGCCACAAAGTCGGGGTACCAGCCGTCCTTGGCGGCCTGGATGTGGGGAGCGGCAAAACCGGCGTAGCAGCTGTTGATGGTGGTCAGCAGGGCCATAATGGGACCGCCCAGCATGAATACCACAAACAGGGCCTTGGGGAGAATGATGTTTGCCACATTGGTGAGGGGCTGGTTGATAACCTGCTCCAGGGGCAGCACGCCGCCGCCTACCAGGGCCACGCCCACATAGATGATCATGATGATGGGCACCACCATGATGATGGACCAGGGCACATCCTTCTTGGGGTTTTTGGCGTCAGAGGCGTAGTTGATGTTCATCCAGTAGCCGGTGACCGAGTAGACATACAGGAAAATGGCGTTGACAAAGCCCTCGGTACCGCCGGTAAAGAACTCACTGTGGGCAAAGTTGACCGCGGCGGAGTCCAGCTTGAAGAGGCCGGCCACAATAAACATCAGCAGACAGAGCACCAGGATGGCGGACATGGCCCGCTGGACCTTGGCCATACTGCTGATGCCCAGCAGGTTGATGCCGTAGAAGAGGAGCAGGAAGACCACCGCAACCACCCGGGGCTCCAGCACCGGCCAGAGGGACTGGAGGTAGATGCCCAGAGAGGTGCCCATCAGGGAGAGACTGAGGCATTGGGTGATGTAGGATACCACGTACATGCCCGCCAGCCGCTCACCGCTCATGGCCTTGATGACCGAGTAGGAGCCGCCCTTGACGATGATGGCACTGGACAGGAATACATAGGGAATTACCATGATGAAGCCAATGACCACAGCGATCGCGTAGGCCAGCCAGGCGGAGCGACCCGTCAGGCCCACCGCCTGTCCCACCAGGGTGATGACGCCCGCGCCGATAACCTGCCCCACACCAAGGGCAAGAAGCTCGCTTTTACCGAGGGTGCCGCGGGTTTTCAGAGTTTGCTTCACAATATTTTCTTGCGCCACTTTTGTTACCTCCCATCATTTATGAGCAGGCCACCCGTGCACTGATAGCCCAGCTTCTTGGATACCTGATAGCCAGGTTGCTATGCAACGTGAATATAGCATTCTGAATAGGAAAATGCAAGATGCTTTTTTCTATTTTGGAGTAATAGACAAAAACGACGCGGCAATTTTGCAAAATATATCAATTAACAGGGGAAAGACGCGGAGGTATTTCATTTTCCGGCAGAAAAACATATAATAAATAGAAAAAAGAGGAACACGGGAGGGAGAGCCGGATGAACCTGAGCAAGCTGGAGTATTTTCTCTCGGCGGCCCGGAAGGGGAGCTTTACCGCCGCCGCAGAGGAGCACTATATCTCTCAGACCGCAGTCAGCCAGCAGATTGCCGCGCTGGAGCGGGAGCTGGGGGTGACCCTGTTCCACCGGGAAAAGGGGCGGGTAAAACTGACCGAGGCGGGCCGCTGCCTGGAGGAGGAGGCCCAGGCCCTGCTGGAGCGGTACCAGCTGCTGCTGGACCGGGTGGGACGGTACGCCGACCGGGCTGGCCTTCGGGTGGAGTACGCAGGTCCGGTGGAAAAGACCATCCTGGCTGACATGGTGCCCCGGTTCAGCAGCCGCTGTCCCTCCGTGCCGGTGCGGCTGCGGTATGAGACCCAGGCGGGGGCCTGCCGGAACCTGATGGCCGGACGGTGCGACCTGGTGGCCGCGGCGGCCGACGAGTTTGAGGGGGAGAAGGTCGGCCGGGCGGTGCTGGTGCGCAACCCGATCCGGGTGGCGGTGAGTGCCCGCAGCCCCCTGGCCCAGCGGAGCAGCCTGAGTGTGGAAGATCTGGCAGGGGAGCAGGCGGTTATCCTCAGCCGGGCCGCTGCCGCCCGGGGCCACGACCATGTGAGGGAGCTGCTGCTCCGGCTGGGCTTCCGGCCCGACCAGCTCCGGGAGGCGGACAACATCGAAAGTCAGATTTTCCAGGTGGAGCTGGGCCAGGGAATCACCCTGCTCCCCGACGTGCCCGAGGTCCGCAGCGGACAGATTGCCCTGATTCCCTTCCGGGGCGCGGAGCTGTGGCACGAAATCGACCTGTTTTACCGGGAGGAGACGCCGGAAATCCGAAAATTCCTGGCCCTGATTCCCAAAACAGAGGACTGAGAGACTTCTGGACAGGGGACACTCTGTCCAGAAGTTTTTCTTATGGTCAGAGCAGTTTTTTGTGTTGGATTTTGTCGGATAAGAAGTGTTATATTCTTAACGATAAAAGGAAAAGGAGGACCCCGCGATGAAACACAAAAAACTGCTCAGCACCCTGCTGGCATGCGCCATGGTAGTCTCCCTGGCCGCCTGCGGGCAAACCCCTGAAGAGAGCGAGTCTCCGGCGCCCAGCCCTTCCCAGAGCGCCGAAGCCGGCCTCTATACCCCCGGCACCTACACCGGTACCGCCGCCGGCCGCAACGGCGACGTGACCGTGGAGGTTACCTGCTCCGCCGACGCCATCACCGCTGTCACCGTCACCGAGCACCAGGAGACCGCCGGTGTGGCTGACCCGGCCATTGAGAAGATTCCCGAGGAAATTGTGGAGTACCAGAGCCTGAGCGTGGACACCGTCACCGGCGCCACCATCACCTCCCAGGCCATTCTGGACGCCGCTGCTGCTGCCATTGAGCAGGCGGGCGGCGACGTGGAGGCCCTGAAGGCCGTCCAGCCCACCGGCGGCGAGACCGCCGCCCTGGAGGACCGGGACACCCAGGTCCTGGTGGTGGGCGCGGGCCTGGCCGGTCTGGCTGCCGCCGTCAGCGCCCGGGAGGCCGGCGCTGAGGTGCTGGTGATTGAGAAGCTCTCCGCCACCGGCGGCACCTCCGCCCTGTCCGGCGGCGGCATCGCCGCCCCCGGCTCCGTGCTTCAGAAGGAGGCGGGCATTGAGGACAGCCCCGAGGCCTATGTGGAGCAGTGGATGTACTACCAGTCCCTCACCCACCGGGAGGGCATGGAGAATCCCGACGAGGAGCGCTGCCTGTTCCTGGCCCAGCAGGGCGCCGACCTCATCGACTGGCTCATGAGCTACGGCTATGAGTTCGGTACCCCCACCAGCTTCGGCCTCATTGAGGGCGTGGACCGGTTCCACTACCCCTCCAACCTGGAGAACGGCCAGACCGGCAAGATGACCGAGATTGCCCAGGAGCTGGGTGCCGAGATCCTGCTGGAGACCCGGGCTACCGCCCTGCTCACCGATGAGAGCGGCGCGGTCACCGGCGCTGCCGTGGAGCACGACGGCCAGAGCTACAACATCACCGCCGACGCGGTCATTCTGGCCACCGGTGGCTACTCCTGGAACGACGAGCTGGTGGAGCGGCTGTGCCCCGAGAACCTGAACACCATCCATGTGGCCTCCCCCGGCAACACCGGCGACGGCCTCATCATGGCTGAGGATGTGGGCGCCGCCCTCTATGAGAACCAGTGGCTCATGGGCATGTCCTACGCCGTGGACACCGACCCCAACAACACCCTCAACAGCCTGGGCGGCCCCTGGCTCATCAACATGATGGTGGACAAGGACGGTATCCGCTTCATGAACGAGTTCTGCCACCCCACCGCCTATACCATGATGATCACCCGGGACGCCGGCCCCTACTACTCCATCTATGACAGCTCCAACCCGGATGAGGCCGCCATTCTCCAGGAGAATGAGGGCAGCAAGTACCTGGTGAAGGGCGAGACCATTGAGGAGCTGGCCGAGAACGCCGGTTTTGACGTGGCTGAGTTCACCAAGTGGGTGGAGGACTGGAACGCCGGTATCGACGCCGGTGAGGACTCCATGGGCGCCCGCATCGACTACATGAGCAAGCTGGAGCAGGGCCCCTTCTACGCCGTGCAGAAGACCCCCCAGAACATGGACTCCATGGGCGGCATTGTCACTGACACTGAGGCCCAGGTCCTGAAGGCCGACGGCACTGCCATCCCCAATCTGTACGCCGCCGGCGCCATCTCCAACGGCGCCCTGTATGACACCGCTTACATGTCCGGCTCCTCGGTCCTCAACTGCTACGTGATGGGCCGCATCGCCGGCGCCAACGCTGCCGCTCTGGCGGACTGAGTCGGAAAACAGCCAGGGAAAATCAAACAGCACAAAAAACCGCCTCCCCTGTGTGGGGAGGCGGTTTTGCTGCGTTGGATAGATGTTGAGAAAGCCTTTGTTCCGCTCAGGGCTGGAAGGCGGCAGCCTGCTGGCCTGCAATCCGGCCGGTGGTGAAGCAGAACTGAATGGAGGTGCCGCTGGCGGGATAGGTCTGATAGAAGAAATCGCCGTTGGCAACCGCGCCGGCGGCATACAGGCCGGGAATGGCGGCGCCGTCCTGGTTCAAGACATGGGTGTCCAGATCGATTTTGACGCCGCCCATGCTGCCGATGGTGGCGGGGACGACCTTCACAGCGTAGTAGGGAGCGGTGGTGAGGGGGATCATCTTCTCAGCGGCCTTGCCGAAATCGTCATCGTTGCCGCTGGCGCAGAGCTCGTTGTAGCGGTTGACGGTGGCGGTCAGCGTATCCACAGGAATGCCCGCGGCAGCGGCCAGCTCCTCGATGGTGTCGGCCTTAAAGGCCACGCCGGCCTCCACAGCGCTGTCCAGCACCTCGTTGGGGGTGGTGGAGTCCATAACGTTGTAGAACATATCCGAGCCGGTATTCTTCATGTTCTGATAGAAGATGGGGTAGTCGATGGTCTCGTTGGTGTAGCGCTCGCCCTCAGCCGTGACGCTGAGGCAGTTGGCCGTCCGCAGGCCATTGATGGGATCGCGGTAGGTGACGCCGGGAACAGCGCGGAAGCCGATGACGCCGCCCTTAAAGACGGTATCGGCGCCCACGGCCTCGGCCATCACAATGCCGTCGCCCACGTTGCCGGGGGAGGAGTAGGAGATGGGGCTGGCCAGCTCGGGAGAGTACTTCTGGGCCATTTCATAAGAGGCGTCAAAGCCGCCGGTTGCCAGAACAACCGCCTTGGCGGAGATGTGAAGCGTATCCTTGCCGGAGGTGGCGGTCACGCCGCACACGGTGCCGTCCTCCACCACCAGCTCCTGAGCGGTGGTGTTGAACAGAATCTCCACGCCCTCCTCCTGTGCGGTGTTGGCAATGGGGACAATGAGGCCGACGCCGCCGTTATCGGTCTTGATTCCGCGGAGAACACCGGCGGTTCCGGGGGAGGAGAGGGTGGGGTTGAACTCCACGCCGTTCTCCACCAGCCAGTCGATGGTCTCGCCGGAGTGCTCGGCCACCATCTTCAGCAGGTCGGCGTCCGCGTTGCCCTCCGCCCGGGTCATCCAGTACTCGGCAAGGGCCTCGGGGCTGTCATCGGAGAGGCCGTTTTCAGCCTGGATCTGGCTGCCGGTGCCGTAGATGATGCCGCCGCAGATATAGGTGTTTCCGCCCACATGGGGGAGCTTCTCCAGCACGACAACGGAAGCGCCTGCGCGGCGGGCCTCCAGGGCGGCGGCCATGCCGGCTGCGCCGGAGCCGATGACCACCACATCAGCCGTCTTCTCGATGGTCTCGCCGGGCGTATTATCCTCTACAGCGCGCATAAAATCGTCCGGGTTGCCGCCGGCCATGGTGATGGCCTCCGTCACGCCGGAGATGATCGCCGTGCTGGTGATGGTGGCACCGGTTACGGTGTCCACATCCAGGGTCTGGCCGTCCAGAATGGCGGGGATCACAGAGTCAAAGGCGGTGTCGCCAATGCCTGCGGTTTCGGTGTGCTCGCGGACCTGAATATCCTCAATCCGCTGCTCGCTGAAGGACACATCCATTACGATGACGCCGTTGTGGCCGTAGATGGACACCTCATAATCACCGGGGGTAAGAGGCTGGGAGAGGGAAGGGACATTCTCCTCCACCTGCTGGGACTGGGAGGGGGAGGGGCTGGGGGTAGGGGATGTGGCCGCCTGCTGGGGGGAGCAGCCCAACAGGGAGAGACACAGGCCCAGGCTGGTGAGAGCGCAGAGAGCATGCTTGAAATTCTTCCGTTTCACGTTCGTTCCTCCTTCATGTGGGTCCTCATGAGATTTAATCGGAATTGAGCACTTCCGACAATAAACTATTATAGCGCCGGCCGGAATAAATACAAGTTATTATTTTAACAAATATATAAACAATGAACGCAATACCGCCGCCGGAGACAGTGGGCAAAGTGTCTCCGGCGGCGGTATATTCAGGCGGTATATATCTGTGGCGGGTTCAGCAGGTACATTACAGGCTGCTGCTGAGACCCAAGACACCCCGGGCGGCGTCCAGGTCGCCCCTCTTTACATAGAACATATACTCATAGGACAGGGACTGATTTTCGCCATAGGTGCCGGTATAGGCCCGGCGGCTGGGGGAGATGGCGCTGGGGCTGGAGCGGTTGACAGTTTTGAGCTTGTAGCGGATGCCCTGACCTGACAGGGCGCTGCGGACACGGGCCTGCTCCTCGGAGGAGTAGGTGCTGGTCAGCTCCGACCAGCCGAACAGTTCCAATAACATGACATATCCCTCCCGACGACAGACAAATGGATTGGCCTATGCAGCAGGATATACTGCAAAAATTATATCACGGAGCGTGGGTGTCCACAAGACCGGCGGCACGGACAACAAAACAGACATAATTGTGTTATGCGACCGAAAAGCGGGATTTTCAGACACTTTTGCCCTTTACTTTGACAGAAGGTATGTGATACAATGACGAAGAATCCACGTAACCTTGGTTTCAATATGCTGTTATATCGTTTTTAAAACGACCAACAAACAGGGGAGGACCGCACATGGAAGAGATAGAAGAACTGAAGCGGCGCCTGGCAGAGGAGCGGCCCCAGGAGTGGGACGCGTTCCCCGATATCGGTCTGTACATGGACCAGATCATCTCCTATATGCCCCGTCAGCTCATCCACTTTGGCGACGAGGACAGTCTGACCTCCGCCATGGTGAACAACTATATCAAGGACGGCATGCTCCCCCGGGCGGAGGGCAAGCGGTACAACCGGACCCACCTGGCCTACCTGACCGCCATCTGTGCCCTGAAGCAGGTGCTCTCGGTGCGGGACGCCAGCCGTCTCATCGGCGCCGGTGTGGCCTTCCCCGAGAAGGACACCAAGGGCCTCTACGAGTACTTCTGCCGGGAGCTGGACCGGGCCCTCACCGAGACGGCGGAGAGCCTGGACGAGAACCTGACCGAGGACCGGCTGCCCGCCCTGGCCCTGGGCCTGGCCCTGCGGAGCTACGCCGACAAGCTGGCCTGCCAGCGGGTGCTGGACATCATCCAGATGAAGTATCCCCAGGCCGAGCGGGAGGTCAAGGGCAAGGAAAAGAGCAAAAAGTAAATACAGGGTGAAATATATGCCCTGTATCATTACAGGAGGTATGCAACCAATGAGCGAATATGTGATTGTCACCGACTCTTCCGCCGACCTGACCGACGGTATGGTAAAGGAGTTGGGGGTTGAGGTGCTGCCCCTGTCCTTCACCGTGAAGGGACAGACCTACCACAACTACCCCGACAACCGGGACATGGACCCTAAGGACTTTTACGCCATGCTGCGCGCAGGTGAGATGGCCACCACCGCCGCGGTGAACGTGGCCGACTATACCTCCGCCCTGGAGCCCCTGCTGGAGAGCGGCAAGGACGTGCTGGTGCTGGCCTTCTCCTCCGGCCTGTCCGCCACCTACCAGTCCTCCGTCATCGCCGTCAACGAGCTGAAGGACAAGTTCCCTGAGCGGAAAATCTTCACCGTGGACACCCTCTGCGCCTCCATGGGCCAGGGCCTGCTGGTGTACCTGGCCGCCAGGAAGCAGCAGGCCGGCGCCACCATTGAGGAGGTGCGGGACTGGACCGAGGAGAACAAGCTGAAGCTGTGCCACTGGTTCACCGTGGACGACCTCCACTTCCTCAAGCGTGGCGGCCGCATCTCCGCCGCCACCGCCGTGGTGGGCTCCATGCTCCACATTAAGCCCGTGCTCCACGTGGACGACGAGGGCCACCTCATCAACATGGGCAAGGCCAGAGGCAGAGGTGCCTCCCTCACCGCCGTGGTGGACCACATGGAGGAGACCGTCACCGACCCGGCCGAGCAGGTGGTGTTCATCAGCCACGGCGACTGCCTGGCCGACGCGGAGAAGGTGGCTGCCGACGTGAAGAAGCGCTTCGGCGTGAAAGAGGTCGTCATCAACTACGTAGGCCCGGTCATTGGCGCCCACTCCGGCCCGGGTACGCTGGCCCTCTTCTTCCTGGGCTCCAAGCGCTGAGCAAGGACAATTAAGACACACATGCGCCGGACAGGCCTTATTTCTCTTGCAATCCCAGGGGATTTCTGAGAAAATGGGCTTGTCCGGCGATGATTTATGCCCGGCGGACGCCGCCGGGGAGAAAAGGAGCGAATATAGATGGATGACAGATGGCTGGAGGTGTCCGTGGACACCACCGACGCGGGCATGGACGACCTGGCCGCCTACCTGACCGCCTTTGACCTGGGCGGCCTGGTGCTGGAGGACGAGGCCGAGTTCCAGACCTTCCTGGAGCAGAATAAGCAGTACTGGGACTATGTGGACGAGGACCTGATGGAGCGGATGAAGGGCGTGGCCCGGGTGAAGTTCTACGTCACCGACGACACCCACGGCCACGGGAAGCTGGATCGCATCACCGAGGGCCTGCCCGCTCTCCGGGAGCGCTGCGGCGACAAGATGGGCACGCTGGCTGTGCGCACCGCCGGACTGCGTGAGGAGGACTGGGCCAACAACTGGAAGCAGTACTACAAGCCCCTCACCGTGGGCGAGCGGCTGTACATCGTCCCCGAGTGGGAGAAGGGTGAGACGGCTATCCCCGACGGCCGCACCGCCCTGTACCTGAATCCCGGCCTCATCTTCGGCACCGGCACCCACGCCTCCACCCAGTTGTGCCTGGGCGGCGTGGAGGAGTTCGTGAAGGACGGGGACAAGGTGCTGGACCTGGGCTGCGGCAGCGGCATTCTGTCCATCGCCGCCCTGTGCCTGGGCGCGGAGTACGCCTTCGGCGTGGACATCGACCCCAAGGCGGTGGGCGTGGCCTACGAGAACGCCGAGATGAACGGCATCGGAAAGGACATCTACACCGTCCGGGCGGGCAATGTACTCTGCGACAAGGCCCTGTGCGCCGAGCTGGCGGAGCAGAAGTGGAACCTGGTGCTGGCCAACATTGTGGCCGACGTGATCATCCCCCTGTCCGCCCAGGTGCCCGGCCTGCTGGCCGAGGACGGCGTGTTCCTCTGCTCGGGTATCATTGACACCCGTTCCGCCGAGGTTCAGGCCGCCATTGAGAGCCGGGGCATGAAGATCATCCGCCGCTGGGAGAAGAACGGCTGGGTGGCCCTGGCCGCGTCCCTGTAAGGGCGGGAAAAGCGCGAAAAGGAAATATGCTCAAAAGTTGAAAAACACAGCGGCCTGTCGAAATGTTGTTTCGGCAGGTCGCTGTTTTGTTTCAAAAGTTCTGCCGCCGTGGGTATGCGGCTTGCATATTGTTTTTCCCTGCCCGGGAGATATAATGGTGGTACAGTGGAAAGAAGCTCGGCGGACCTCCCTGGCTCATGGGGAGAACACAAAACAGGAGGAAGGAAACCATGAAGAAGCGATGGAAAACCATAACATCCGTGGTGCTGTCAGCGGCACTGCTGTGCCCGCTCCTGTCGGCCACATCCGGAGCGGAAGAGGTCGTGGAGAGGATGCCATTCCCTGATGTGTTTCAGGGGAAGAACATGTACATCACCGCCAAGCCCTACGAAATCAAGAACAACAGCGAGGGCTGGATTCTGGGAACAGAACTTCCGAATTATGGATACAAAAATCCGGAGGCCGTCTGTTCGGACGGGCGCGTCCTTATCTTCAAGGAGGGGCAGCTGAAGGACGAACAGGGCTATAATATCGGCACGACGGCCCTCATCAACTTCACCGATACCGATGGCAACATCATCATCGACCACAGCACCTATAACTATGATGAGATCATACCGGCCTTTGGCGCAGAGAAGTTTGAGTTTTCCGACGGCTTGTGCAGTTTTTATGACGCAAAGACCGGAAAATGCGGATATATGGACCGCCAGGGCAGAATTGTCGTTCCGCCGCGGTATGATCATGTCGATGTCTTCCAGGACGGTATTGCCAAGGCCTGGGTCTATGACAGAGAGAATGGTGTGACAACGGTATATTATCTTGACACGGCGGGAAATGCTCTGCCTGTTCCGGAGTACCTGTCTCCGAATAACGTGAACTTCTGGTTCGGAGACGGTATGATGCCGACCGACAATCCTCTGCGCAACAGCGCCGGCAAAATTGAGCAGTTTGTGGGTTATATTGACACCCAGGGAAATCCTGTGATTACCATCTATCGTGATGCGGCTTACGACTACAGCAGAGACAAATATCTGGGACTCTGCAACGAATCCTCTTTCCAGGACGGATATGCCGTGTTGGAGGACTTACGGGGCGGAAGGAAATACCCGGCCTATGTGGTCATCGACACGAAGGGGAATGAGGTATGCACCCTGGACGCGGAGCCGCCGTACTATGTGCAAGTCGGAGGATATCGCGGCCGGGCGGGCAAGTACATCGGGGTTGAGTACCTGGAGAGCACCGGCGGACAGGTGGGCAGAGATATCCGCACCGCCGTGGTGGATATGTCCACCGGCCGTGAGGTGGCGAACTTTCCCGTACCTGAAAACAAGAACGAAAGATACACAAAGCTTGAGCATCTCGGCAGCAGCGTAATGCTTACGATTGAGGAAAATTACAGTAAGATAGATGGCGGGATTAGTGTGAGTAACGGTTATGAGGTGCGGGAGCTGGACGGAAGCATGCTCATTCCCAATCTGAACGAGAAATTCACCCTGGACCCCAGCCACCGCGGCTCTTATATCAACAGCTACACCTATATTGACCAGGAAATTATAAATGGACTGGGCCTGCTGCAGGTAGGCGGCGTCAACCCTGCTTTTACCGGAAGCAACTTTGACGACGTATCCTACACGAAGCTGTACATCCTGGAGGCCCATGAGGGCACTTATACCGGCAGCGGCCTGGTCTATAACGCGGTCACCGGACAGATGAGCGGGAGCGGCGCCCCTCAGCCCGACGGCAATACGCCCTCCGGCTGGGCTGCGGAGCAGGTCAATGCCGCCATCTCCGCCGGCATCGTGCCCGATACGCTCCAGAGCGGATACCAGCAGCCCATTACCCGGGCCGAGTTTTGCGCTCTGGCCGTGGAGCTGTATGAAACCGTCAAGGGAACGGAGATTACCCAGCGGACGACCTTCACCGACACAGATGACGTCAATGTACAGAAGATGGGCGCGCTGGAGGTGGTGACAGGCGTCGGCGGCGGAAGATTTGAACCCAACGGCACCCTCACCCGGGAGCAGGCGGCCACCATGCTGGCCCGGCTGGCCGCTGCCATGGGCAGCCCCATGACGGCGCAGACGCCTGCCTTTGCCGACAACGCCTCCATCTCCACCTGGGCATTCGACGCAGTGGGCCAGGTTCTGGGCGGCGGCGTAATGAGCGGCGGCAGCAACAATATGTTCCTCCCCAAGGAGAACTACACCCGCGAGCAGAGCATCCTCACCATGATGCGCATGTACAACCTGTTCCGCTGAACACCGGAACAGGAAGCCCGTGTGCAGCGGACTGCTCCCGTAAAACAAATATCAGGCGCACGGCGAAAAAATCCGCCGTGCGCCTTTTTACATCCATTTCCAGGGCAAAAATACCAGCTAAAAATTACTTGACAAAGTCATATAATTAGAATATATTTGACCAAGTCAAGCAAAGGAGGACGACCACATGATGCAGTCACTGGCATATCACGTATCCGTCCTGCGGAAGGACTTTTCCAACTACTGTGGCGAGAAGCTGGAGGAGATGGGGCTGACCCCCGGCCTGCTCTATTTTGTCACCTATGTGGCCCGGCATCCGGGGTGCAGCCCCAAGGAGCTGGCTCAGGCCCTGAAGATGGACAACGGCCACACCGCCCGGTCCATCACCAAGCTGGCGGAGGGGGGCTTCCTGGTCCAGGAGCCCAACCCCAGGGACAAGCGGGCCCACGTGCTGCGGCTCACGCCCAAGGGAGAGACGGCGGCCCGTGAGAGCCGGGAGCTGTTCTACCGCTGGGACCAGGAAGTGACGGCTGTGCTCACCCCGGAGCAGCGGGAGCAGCTCATGTCCCTGATGGCGGCGCTGTCCGCCAGCCGGGGCGGCGGGACCCTGACCATTCCCGGCGAAGGAAAGGGAAGCCAAGCCTGACCCACAGGCCGGGACAGTACCCGGCATATCCATGGAGGAAACCATAATGTACGAGACCATGTTCCAACCCATCACCATCGGGGGACTGACGCTGAAAAACCGTATCGTCTTTGCTCCCACAACCCTGGGCCTCTCCGAGGAGGAGTACCGGGAGAAAATCAGGGCCATTGCCGCCGGCGGCTGCGCCATGGTCATCATCGGCGACGTGCCCGTGGGCCGTCACGGCCCCATGTCCCTTTACAGCCGCAAGGGCTTTGCCCACTACCAGGCCCTGTGCCGCCTGGTCCACGAGCAGGGCTGCCTCATCTGCGCCCAGCTCCACCAGTCGGACAGCGACTTCAAGGCCATGATTAAGTATATCCCCGGCATCCTCACCAGACGCATCTCCATGGAGGACCTGCGTCCCCTGCTCAACCAGCAGGCCTCCAAGCTGGTGACCGAGATGTCCGCCGACAGGGCGGCAGAGATTGCCGCCTCCTTCGGCCCGGCGGCGGTCCGGGCGGCGGAGGCCGGGTTCGACATGGTCCAGGTCCACGGGGACCGGATGTGCGGCAGCTTCTCCTCTGCACTGATGAATCACCGCACCGACCGGTACGGCGGAAGCCCCCAGAACCGGGCCAGATTTGCCGTGGAGGCGGTGACCGCCGTGCGGAAGGCGGCCCCCGGCATGGCCATTGACTACAAGCTGCCGGTCCGGCAGGAGAACCCCCACTACGGCAACGCCGGTGTGCTGGTGGAGGAGCTGCCTGTCTTTGTCAGCCTGCTGGAGCGGGCGGGGGCGGACAGCTTCCACGTGACCCTGGCCAACCACGCCAAGCTCACCGACACCATCCCGCCCAAAAACCACCCGTATTTCTCCGCTGAGGGCTGTTTTCTCCCATACTGCGACCAGGTGCGGCAGTATACCGCCCTGCCCCTGTGCGGCGTGGGCGGCCTGACCGACCCGGATTTTGTGGAGGAGCAGCTCTCCTCCGGGCGGATTCAGCTTGCGGCTATGAGCCGCCAGCTCATCGCCGACCCCCAGTGGCCCCAAAAGGTGCGGGAGGGACGGCTCAAGGAGCTGCACCGCTGCGTGCGCTGCAACAAGGCCTGCCTGGGCGGCATGCAGCAGCACAAGGGCGTCCACTGCATCTACGACAGGAAAAACTGACCTGACCCGGTGCATAAAACCGGGAAAACAACAAAAAGGAGTAATCTACATGAACAAGAGTACAAAAATCTGGCTCTGGGTGGCGCTGGTTCTCTGCGCCGCCACCATTATGAACGCCTTCTATGGCCGCATGCTGTCCGTCGTTATCGCGGTGGTGGCCCTGGCGGGGCTGTGTGTGCTGCTCTTTGCCCAGCGGAAGGCGGGCTACCTGCTGATGTGCGCCTGCTACGTCCTGTCCTTCCTGGTGGGCGTGTCCCAGGGCCTGACCGGCCAGGCCAACGTGATTGCCGCTGTGGTCATGTCCTTCATCGGCGCCGCCCTGGTGCCCGTCATCACCTGGCTGTTCCTCCGCCGGGACTGGGCTGCCCTCAACTAAATTAACAGGTACCGACACCGCCGCCGGAGGATTTTCCCTCCGGCGGTGGTTTTTTGCCCGGAGCTGTGGTAGAATAATGGATACTTGCGAGATTGGGGGGTGAGGCAGTGTTTATCAAAGCGACGGTTGTGGATATGGCCCTGCCGGAGACCGGGCGGATATTTGCCGTCAGCGACATTCACGGTGCGGGGGATCTGCTGAAGCGGGCCCTGGAGCAGGTGAAGTTTGGGCCGGAGGACACCCTCTTTGTGCTGGGGGACATTGTGGAGAAGCGGGCGGGCGGCCTGGCAGCCCTGCGGTACGTCATGGACCTGAAGCGCCGGTACCGGGTACACGTCATCTGCGGCAACTGCGACGACCTGGTGCCCGGCTTCCTGGACGGCCGGGACGAGCTGCCCCCGGCCTTTTACGACCACTATTTCCGCTTTTTCAAGGACCGCAGCGTGCTGGTGGAGATGGGCATGTCCCTGGGCCTGACCCTGGAGGACTGCCTGGACCAGCCCGGGCTGCGTGCCGCCATTGCGGAGCCCTTCCGGGCGGAGATGGACTTCCTGCGCAGCCTGCCCACCGCCATCCGGACCCCGGAGATGCTCTTTGTCCACGGCGGCGTGCCCTCCGCCCAGGGCATTGAGGAGCTGGAAGCCTGGCGGTGCATGAAAAACGACAATTTCCTGGGCCAGGACAACCAGCTGGACCGCTGGTGCGTGGTGGGACACTGGCCCACCACCCTCTACCGGCCCCACATCCCCTGCTTCAACCCCATTGAGGACAGGGAGAAGCGGGTCATCAGCATTGACGGCGGCACCTCCATCAAGGAGGACGGCCAGCTGAACCTGGTGGAGCTGAGCCGGGATGGACTGGTGTCCTGGGTGGGGCTGGACCGGCTGCCCACCGCCGTGGCCCTGGACGGCCAGGAGGAGAGCGTCTGCTCGGTGAACATCCGCTGGGGCCGGGACAATCTGCTCACTGTGCTGGAACGGGGGGAGGAGTTCTGCCGCTGCCGCCACCTGACCACCGGCCGGGAGATTGACATCCTCACCGACTACATCTGGGAGAAGGACGGCCTCACCCGCTGCGAGGATTCCACCGACTACCGCCTGCCTGTCACCGCCGGGGAGACGCTGTCGGTGGTGCGGCGCACCTCCCGGGGCGCCCTGGTGAAGAAGGACGGCGTCACCGGCTGGTACACCGGCCGCCTGGCCGAACCAACCTCCGGCCTTTCCTCCTGATTTGTACAAAAAATCAGGAAAACGGGGAGAAAATCCCTTGACTTTAAGCCCCTGGGCTGATATACTATCTTAGCCGCTTTGAACAGGTCGCAAGTGAGCATTCGCTCCGCCTGCAACAGCGAGCCCGTAATGAAGGAGTGAAATAGAATGCACGCAATTATCGAGACCGGCGGCAAGCAGTTCAAGGTGGCCGAGGGCGATACCCTCTTCATCGAGAAGCTGCCCGTGGAGTCCGGCGAGACCGTCACCTTTGACAAGGTTCTGGCCGTCATCGACGGCGACAAGATCACCGTGGGTACCCCCGTGGTGGCCGGCGCCAAGGTGGACGCCAGCGTCGTGAAGAACGGCAAGGGCAAGAAGGTTATCGTCTTCAAGTACAACCCCAAGAAGGGTTACAGCCGCAAGCAGGGTCACCGTCAGCCCTACACCAAGGTGACCATCGGCAAGATCTCCGTGTAATGATTACCGCATCATTCCGGATGAAGGGCGACCGTATTGAGGGCTTTTCCGTAAAGGGCCACAGCGGTTACGCCGACGAGGGACATGATATCGTCTGCGCCGCCGTCACCAGCGCCGTCCGCCTCACCGAGTGCGCCGTCAACGACGTGCTTGGGCTGGAGGCCAGCGTGAAGGTGAGAGAGCAGGACGCGGCCATCACCCTCCGCCTCCCCGGCGGGCTGGGCGAGGAGAATGAGAGCACCTGTCAGACTCTTCTGACCGCCCTCATGGTCTACCTCACCGAGCTCCACGGCGAGTATCCCGAAAACATTATTGTGATGGAGGAGGAGTAAGTCCTCTCCGTCCCAACATTTATCTGCACACTGTCTGGAGGTGTACGACACATGCTGAAGATTGGTATTCAGTTCTTCGCCCACAAGAAGGGCGTGGGCTCCACCCGTAACGGCCGTGACTCCGAGTCCAAGCGCCTGGGCGTGAAGCGGGCCGACGGTCAGTTCGTTCTGGCCGGCAACATCCTGGTCCGTCAGCGCGGCACCCACATCCACCCCGGTGTCAACGTGGGCAAGGGCAGCGACGATACCCTGTTCGCCCTCAAGAGCGGCGTCGTGAAGTTCGAGCGGCTGGGCAAGGACCGCAAGCAGGTCTCCATCGTGGAGATCGCCCAGTAACCGTTCTATATGGGTATACTAAGAGCCTCGGACGGGACCCCGTTCGGGGCTCTTTCTTTCTGAAAGGAGGTACCAAATGCCGAATTTTATTGATACCGCCCGCATCACCGTCCGCTCCGGCAACGGCGGCAACGGCGCGGTGGCCTTCCACCGGGAGAAGTACGTGGCCGCCGGCGGACCCGACGGCGGCGACGGCGGCTGCGGCGGCGACGTGATTCTCAAGACCGACCGCCACCTGTCCACCCTGATGGACTTCCGCTACAAGCGCAAATACGTGGCCGAGAACGGCCAGGACGGCCAGGGCCGCCGCTGCACCGGCAAGGACGGCGCCGACCTCATCATCAAGGTGCCTGTGGGCACCGTGGTGAAGGACGGGGAGACCGGAGAGATCATCTGCGACATGTCCGGGGACGAGCCCTTTGTGCTGGCCCGGGGCGGCAAGGGCGGCTGGGGCAACCAGCACTTCGCCACCCCCACCCGGCAGGTGCCCCGGTTTGCCAAGGCCGGTCTGCCCGGCGTCACCCGTGAGGTGGTGCTGGAGCTGAAGCTGCTGGCCGACGTGGGCCTGGTGGGCTTCCCCAACGTGGGCAAATCCACCCTGCTCAGCGTGGTGAGTAAGGCCAACCCCAAGATCGCCAACTACCACTTCACCACCCTCTACCCCAACCTGGGCGTGGTGTACGTGGAGGAGGGCACCTCCTTCGTCATGGCCGACATCCCCGGCATCATCGAGGGTGCCAGCGAGGGCGCCGGTCTGGGCCATGACTTCCTGCGCCACATCGACCGCTGCCGCCTGCTCATCCACGTGGTGGATGTGTCCGGCTGCGAGGGCCGGGACCCGGTGGAGGACTTTGAGACCATCAACAAGGAGCTGGCCGAGTACAGCCCCCAGCTGGCCAGCCGCCCCATGATTGTGGCCGCCAACAAGACCGACATCGCCTTTGACCGCACCCTGGTGGACAAGCTGAAGGCCCATGTGGAGGCCAAGGGCATGGATTTCTACGAGATCTCTGCCGCCGCCCAGAAGGGCGTCCGGGAGCTGGTGTACGCCGCCGCCCGGGCGCTGCAGGATCTGCCCCCCATCACGGTGTACGAGCCCACCTTTGTGGAGCGTCCGCCCCAGGTGGATATGTCCCAGCCTCTGGAGATCACCCACGAGGACGACCTGTGGATTGTGGAGGGCCCCTGGCTCCAGCGCCTCATGTCCAACGTCAACTTCGGTGACTACGAGTCCCGCAACTGGTTTGACAAGATGCTCCGGGAGTCCGGCCTCTTTGAGCGGCTGGAGGAGATGGGCATTGAGGACGGGGACACCGTGTCCATGTACAATCTGGAATTTGAATATCAGCGCTGAAAAAAGGCGAGGCACACTGTGTGCCTCGCCTTTTTGTGTCTGCGACAGGTATTATACTTGGGGAATCGGAATTTCAAACTCCTGCTGGCCCATATAGCCGGGGGCAATCTCATACTTCTCAAAGATGACCACCGGGTTGCCTGCCTCGCTGATATAGAACCGCTGGTCGGCGGTGATGGACTGGAAGCCCTCAATGCCGTCGGTGCCGTCAAAGTACACGTTGCCCGGCTCCTGGCTCCGGCGGGCAATCTCCTCCCGGATGACCTGGTTGGCGATCTCCTTGTAGTCAGGGCCCAGCATGTCCTGGAGGGTCAGCTCTTTTCCGGTCTCCAGGTCGATGTTGTAGCAGAAAAACTCGGTGTAGGCGCTTGCCTTGGTCTCGGTCTTGAAGATGACAAAGGACAGATACTGGTCGTTCTGGCACTTGACCTCATAGTCCACGCTGATGATCACCGGCATAAACTCGTCCGGGTCGCCGCCGGTGGCCACAAAGGCCTCCTTGGTCTCCGCCGCCCGGGCCTCGGCCTCGGCCAGAACCGCGTCGATGCGGGTCTGAATCTCGGTGTTGATGCGCTGCTCCAGGTCGGTGTTGCCTGTGTCCTCCACGGCGGGCAGACGCACGTCGATGAGCCGCTCCTCGTCGGCGATGGAGTACTCCGTGACGGTCACCACCCGGGCCAGGTCCCCCAGCACCGGCACCTGGTACACCGCGCTGGCAAAGGCGGGGCTGGCGTTGACTAGCAGCACGAAGCTGGCGCAGCAGGCGGCCAGGGAGGCCAGGGTTCTGCCCTGCCAGCGCCGGCGGCGCCGCCGCTCTCCCTCCCGCAGGGCGGAGGCCACGGCAAAGTCCAGCTCCGGGGGAATCTCCACCGACTGATAGCGGTTCTTCGCCTCCTGGAATTTCTCATTCATCGCGCAAATCCTCCCCTGTCATGTCCCGCAGCTTCCTGAGCGCCTTGTACAGCCTGGACTTTACCGTGTTCAGGTTGGCATCGGTGGCCCGGGCGATCTCCTCCAGCTTCATGTCCTCGAAAAACCGCAGCTTGATGACTGCCTGTTCCCTGGGGTCCAGCCGGTCGATGGCGTCGTACAGGTCCAGCCGCTCTCCCGGGTCCCGGCCGGCCGGGGCGCTCTGCTGCTCCAGCTCCTCCAGCGGCAGGATGCGGCTGGTCCGGCGGAAGTGGTTCATGCTCTCGTTGAGGAGAATCCGGTAGAACCAGGTCTTGAGATAGGCCGGTTCCCGCAGGGTATCCACCTTGGAGAGGGCCTTGACAATGCTCTCCTGGACCACATCCAGCGCCGCGTCCCGATTTTTGACATAGCTGAAAGCCAGGCGGTAAAAATCCTCCTGGTGCGAGACGATATAGTCGGCCAGCAGCCGGCGGATGTCCGGGTCCCGTGACTTCAAGGCGGAAAAATCGCTCCTTTGCGCACAGCCCCCGCATCCCGTCTCTTTGTTCATTAGACGGGATGCGGGGGTAAAAAGTTTTCGGAAAATATAGTTTTACGGAAAAGACTTACTTTAATGCGTACTGAACAAAGCCCAAAGCCTTGAAAGACAAAGCGTTCAAGGCCGTTTGGCTTTGCTCAAGTGCAAGGGGTTTGGACGAAATGGTCTAAAACCCTTGCACCTTCCGCTGATGCATCTCAATGCACCAGCGGAAATACGCATTACAGCAATGGCTGAATTTCATAAAAGCGGCTTTTTTGAGCCGTTTTTATGAAATTGCGCGGCTGCCGCCGCGCGAATAAACCGATTTGCGGTTTATTCAGCAGACATTACTTCAGACCCTCCACGGCGGTCTTGACGGCGTCGGCATCGTTGGCCACGGCCAGCAGCACGCTGGTACCCCGCTGCTCCAGCACCGCGCCCTCCAGCTTGGGCACCTCGGCGGGGGCGTAGTCCTTATAGGTGGCGGCCATGTCCTCCAGGTAGGTCTTGAACATGTCCACGGCGGCCTGGGCGGAGGCCTCGTCCTTCCACACCGTCACAGACACCTGCTCGGCAAAGCCGGAGGCGGAGTAGGCCTTGGAGGCGGTGAGGGTGGAGTCGTCCAGCCCGTAGCCGGAGAAGTCGTAGAGCATGGCGGCGTCCAGCTCGGTCAGCTCCACGGAGAAGGCGCCGGAGTCCAGCACCGCCTGGGTGGCGGTCTCCGGGTCAAAGGCAGCGGTCCCGCTCTCGGCGGGAGAGGAACAGGCGCCCAGCAGCAGGCACAGCGCCGCTGCCAGGACCATCAGCTTGCTGAGAGAATGTTTCATCACAATTAGGCTCCTTCCTCGGCGACTGCCGTCTGACCCGCCCAGTAGAGATCAGGGTCCACGGTGTGGATTTTCAGGTAGTCGTACCATTTTACGTAATAATCCTTGGTGAAGTGGACGCCGTCGGTGGTACCCTCCGCGGGGAGGATGCCGGTCTCGTCCACCAGCGCGGCGTTGACGTCCACCAGCACGGCATGCTTTTCCTCGGCAATATCCGCGATGATGTCATTATACACCGCAATCTTCTCGTTTGTCACGTAGTAAGGCTGATTATTGGCCTTACATTTTTCGGGATTCACCGACACCAGATTCTGCAGGTAGATGACCGCATTGGGCTGGATGGCCCGGATATCGTCCACCATCTGGGAATAGGCGTCGGCAAAGGCCTGGTCGTTAAAGTAGCCCAGCTCGTTGACGCCCAGCATGACGTACACCTTGCCGTACTGCTTCAGGCCCAGGGCTTCCATCATGGTGTACTTCTCTCCGTCAATACGGACGCTCTCCTTGGTGCCCACGTCAAAGACGGTGATGCCGGTGGACTCGATAAAGTCGGCGCCGGGGATGCCGCCGTACAGCCGCAGGCCGTCGGTACGGGAGTCGCCCATAAAGACCACGTCGTCAAACCAGCTGTCGTCCACCGCGGCCGTCTCGGGGGCGGGCTGGGTAAAGTCATAGGAGTCGGCGGAGGGAGCGGCGCTGTCGGAGGGCGTGGCGGGGATGGTGGGGGGCACGATGGCCTCGCCGCCGCTCTGGTCGGTCTCAGCCGGGGCAGTCTCCGACGGGGTGGAGGTGGGCGGAAGGGTGTCGCTGGGGGAGGGGGAGACCGTCTCGGTGGGGGCGGGGGTGTCCGAGGGCTGGGTCACACCCCCCTGGGACTCGGGCTTCTGGCCCAGGAAGGACACGATCAGGACAATCACAATGAAGACCGCGGCCGCGATCAGCAGAATCATCAGGCCGGAGGGGCCCCGGCGACGGCGGCGGTAGCGGCGGTGGGAGGAATGAGAGTGAGAATGGGTGGGGGCACGGTACTCGGAAGACATGGCAAAGAGCTCCTCTGTTTCTTTCTCTTTTGTGGCTTGGAAACCGATGGAAAGCGGTCAGGTGCCGCCCGCAATCAGGTGGAAAACCTGGTCAAAGGAGCGGGCCTCAAAGGTGGGGACAATGTCCGGCCTGCCGGGCAGGCCGTTGGGGTTGTACCAGATGGAGTCCAGACCGGCGTTGACGGCGCCCAGAATATCGGCGGTCAGGCTGTCACCCACCACTACAATCCGGGCGGACGGGGACAGGGACATGGCGGAGAGCACCGCGTCGAAGAACTGGCGCTGGGGCTTCTGATACCCCACCTCTTCCGAGATGAAGAGCCAGGGAATCAGCTCCTTCAGGGGGGAGCGGTCAAACCGGCCCCGCTGGGCGGAGGCCACGCCGTTGGTGACAATGGCCAGGGTGCAGCTGGGGACCAGAGCGCGGCACAGCTCCTCCGCGCCGGGCAGCAGGCAGCCCGCCTCGGCCAGCCGGGAGAGGTAGAAGGTGTTCATCTCTGCCGGGTCGTGATTCCCGCCCAGAGCGCGCTGGAGGGCGGCAAAACGCTCCACCACCAGCCATTCCCGCTTTACTTCGCCACGGTCAAACCGCTCCCACAGGTCCCGGTTCACCGCCAGGTAACAGTTCCGGGACTTGTCGTCCACCGGATAGCCGTACTCCGCCAGGGTCAGGTCCAGAGCCTGGGCCTCAGCGGCGTCGAAGTCGAAGAGGGTGTTGTCCGCGTCAAAGAGCACCACGTCGTATCGCTGTTCCATGCCGTCACGCTCCCTTCATCTTCTGGTGCCGCCGGTAGAGATAGCTGTTGATGATCCGCACCGTGGAGGACACCAGCAGCACACCCACGGCCAGGGAACCGGCCAACCCCAGGGTGTGGAAGAGCACATCCAGGAAGAGCTCGGTCTCGCCGTTGATGGCGTGCTCCATGGCGTAGTAGATGCCGCCGCCGGGCACCAGGGGGAAGAAGGCTACCAGCAGGTAGGCCGTCACCGGGCACTTGCGGATGCGGGCCATGACCTCCGAGTAGGCGGAGATAAACACCGCCGCCGCGAAGGACTGGAGCAGGTCGCTGTGAAACATGGGGGCGGTGACCAGATAGACCAGCCAGCCCAGTCCGCCGCCCACGGCGCAGATAAGGATACCCAGGCCGTGGATGTTGAACAGGATGGAAAAGCCGATACAGGCCACAAAGGCGAAGATGCAGGGCAGCAGGTAGGTCTGAAAGAGCTCCATCACACCGCACCTCCCCACATGAGCCGGGCCAGCCACAGGGACACGCCGGTGCCCAGGGCGATGGCCATGCCGATAAGCAGAGCCTCGGCGGTCTTGGAGATGCCGGCCACCATATCGCCGGCCATAATGTCCCGCATGGCGTTGGTGAACAGCACGCCGGGCACCAGAATCATCAGCGCGCCGATGGTGATGAAGTCCACGTTCTGACCAAAGCCAACCACCCGCAGCCCCAGGGCCAGCAGGCCGGAGACGGTGCCGCCGGCCACGGTCTTGAAGAACAGGTTGGTGCCCAGGTGGGACAGGAAGGTGAGGCAAAGTCCGATGGCCAGGCCGCACAGGCCGCCGCACAGGGCGTCCCGCCAGGTGCCGCCGTAAAAGGGCACAAAGGCCGCCGCGCCCACAAAGTAGGCCACCAGCTGCACCAGGAAGGAGTAGTACTGCCGGGAGGCAAGCAGGTCGGCCATCCGCTTCTCGGCCTCGTCAATGGGCGGGACCTCGGCGCACAGATGGCGGCACAGGTCGTTGCACCGCTCCAGCTGGTAGATGTCGGTGCCGTGGCTGGGCATCCGCCGCACCCGGGTGAGCACCTGACCCTCAGGGGTCACCAGGCTGGCGATGATACAGTTGGGAATGGCGAACACCTCACCGGTGGTGAGGCCGTAGGCCTGGAGCAGACGCTGGATGGACTCCTCCACCCGGTAGATCTCCGCGCCGCTTTCCAGCAGGCGGTAGCCCATTTCCATGGACAGATTCAAAAGACGATCGTAATCCAAAGAGAGTCCCTCATTCATATTCAAATGGGTTTGGACGCTCCGGAAATGGGACACAGAAATTGGACGGGGAAGGGAGGGAAAAAGTTGTCCGGAGCGCAAAAAAATTTTTACTGTCCGCTGTGGGCCGCGCCGCCGCCGGTGACGGCCTGGTGCTCCCGGGAGAGCTCCTCGCACAGCTGGGCAAAGGTCCAGCTGACATTGGTGGGGGTGAGCATGGCCTTGTGGGCGATGAAGGGCACCCCGGCGCGCTTCATCGCGGTGAGCAGGGCGTCCAGCCGCTGGCGGGAGAAGCCGGAGAGCACCAGGGCGGGCTCCGCCGGGGCGGCGGGGACGGGCTCGTCTCCCTCACGGGCGGCAAAGCCCTTCAGACCGAAGAGATGGCCCACCGTCTCCCCCATCTGCTCGGGGGCCACCGGGCGCACCCGGACGCCCTGGATGGCAAAGGCCTTCCGGGCGGCGGAGAAGAGGACGGGATCGGGGCAGTACCAGAGTACGGATTCCTGACTGGGCATGAGAATACCTCCTGCGTGTCCGGAGCCTGAGGTCCGGACAGAACTGTGTGAAATAAGCCGGGACCGGCTTCAGCGCCGGTTGCGGCGGTCGTTCTGCTTGAGACTGTAAAAACGGCGCTTGGCCTGATACATCAGCTGGTCAGCTTCCTCCAGCTGTTCCTTGGGGCAGCAGGCTTCATCCCGCCAGCACACGCCCACCGAGCAGCTGATGCCGTGGGCCGCCATCCCGGCCTGGACCGCCTCCACGGCAGCGCAGAAGGCGGCCTGGTCCAGCACGCCTTCCACCACAACAAACTCGTCGCCGCCGGTGCGGTAGACCCGGCCGCTGAAGTGCTGCTGCAGCTGTTCCGCCGCCCGGCGGAGCAGCGCGTCTCCGGCGCCATGGCCCAGATGGTCGTTGGTCTCCTTCAGACCGTTCAGGTCAAAGCATGCCACGCCCAGATGGGGAATGGGCTCCCGGCTGTCAACCACCTGGTTGAACTTGTTCCGGTTGTATACCCCAGTGAGGGCGTCTTCAAAGCTCATCCGCTGAAGGGTGGCCGTCTGGGCTGCAATTTGCCTCTTCTGGGCCTCGATCTGCTCCTGAAGGTACTGGTAGGACTGCCGCGCCAGCTTTACGGGGAAGCCCACGTCGTCATCCACCATTTCCTCATAGGGGTTGGAGATGTGAATATGGCAGCAGCGCAGGTCCTGTTCTGTCTGCCGGAACACTGTGGTGACCCGCTGATGAACCCGCAGACTGATGCCGGTAGAGGGGGCGGTTGCGATCCACATCCGTCCGGCACACAGGCAGGCGTCCGGACCCAGAGGCAGGACGCTGTACTCCTCGCCGGAGATGTCGCACTTGGGAACCTGGCCGGCAAACCGGCGGGAAATTCCTGCCACAGTCTCCAGACCTGCGGCATACTCGTTTTCTGCCGTACCCAGCCAGACCACATCTCGATCCAACAGCGAGATAATGGACTCCACGTCGTTTTCGCAGTAGTACTTATGCATGATGAAGCCGGTAAGGGCGATGGTCTTTTCTTCAATGGGATGGGTTCCGGGCAGCATCAACGATATCGTGCTCCCCTCAGATGGTACAATGGAAAGAAGTCAGTTCCGCTTTTTGAGGCTGGGCCTGGTGAGGGCGGCCACTGTCTCAATATGGCTCGATTGCTCCAGATTGATGTCAGATTTTAGCGGTCGTTCGCGGGAATTTATCAAAGCGTGTTTTTTCCATAAAACACACCGATTTTTACCCTTGTACGTTCTCGGAAACAGGTCAA
>NZ_JBMNPX010000011.1:0-95610 GCF_050943825.1 Pseudoflavonifractor sp. | reverse complement strand
TGAAGGTCGTATTCAACTACGCAGGAAGTAAAAACACGGTTGAGATCCCGCTGGATCCATCGGTTATCGACAATGTAGAAAATATCGAAACGGGCGCTGTTCGTTTAAGCTCTGCCCAGGTCCACCACGTGAAAACACCATTGACATCTGAACCCCCCAAGGTTCGGACATCAATGGTGTTTTTCTTGTTTCCCTTGATTTACAAGGGATTCAGGGCTTCGAGGAGCAATCTCCTTTTGGGACATTCCTGATAAATCGTTCAATTTTAGGCCGTAAAACAGCGAAAACAACCAATCTGAACCCCTTTGTTCAGGACATGGTCTCTGGCTCCTTTTACTCGCCAAAATAGATAGATTCCAGTTTCATTGGTGTCTTGTAACCGTTTTTAGCGTGAGGTCTGCGCTCGTTATAAAACACCATATACGCATCTACTGCCGCTCTGAATTCTGCTTCAGAGCGGTATTTTGTTCGGTACAGTTCTTCTCGTTTCAACGAGGAGAAAAAGGACTCCATTACGGAATTATCATAGGGAACTCCCGCCTTGGAAAATGATTGTATTACGCCCAACTCCTTAAGATACGAGCACATGGCATAAGAGCGATAATTGCTGCCCCGGTCTGTATGGAATAGCAGTTGTCCTGCAAGCTTGCGGGATTCGTATGCTTGCTTGAATGTACTTTTCACAAGTTGTGTGCTGTTACGCTTTCCAACTCGATAGCCTACAATTCGCCTGGCATACAAATCGATAATGGCACAAATGTAGTACTTGATATCTTTGCAAAGAAAATATGTAACATCACTGACCCATACTTCGTTTGGCCGCGTTACCTCAAATTGCTGGTTTAAATGATTTTTCAAACTGCGACGCTCTTTGGCATAGACCTTTTTAGCATCCTGTCGAATGCTTAGCAGGCCCATATCCCGCATGAGTTCCCGGACCATTTCCTGACTTACTTTATAACCTTCCTCTTTCATAACTGCGGTAATCTTTCCTGCTCCAAAGATTTGCTTACTTTCATCATAGATTTGTTGAATTCTGATTCGAAGTTCCTCTCTTCGCTTTGTATACCAAGTATTGTCCCGCTTGTTCCGGAAGATATAATTGTAGAAAGTTCCGCGGGGAACTTTCAGTGCGTCACAGAGCATGTGCACATTGTATTGGCCATGGAGATCTTCTAACGCTTGAAGTCTTTCATTGAGAGGTGCGTTGGCAGTACAGTTCACAATTTGCAAGATCTCTATGATTCCTTCCAAGCGCTTGGCCTTTGCTTCCAGCATCCGAAAATTTTTGAGAGTAAAATCTAACATATCCGGCTCAATCCGTGCGGACTTGATCCAAGCATAAAGAGTACTTCTGGAGATACCAGTGTCAGCAGCAATTGTCGATACGGGTTCGCCACCGACCAAGAAGCGTTTAACCACTGCAGATTTTGAGGACTCTTATTGGAATACCAACCGTGGAATAATTCACCGATATATGGAAAAATTGTTGCCGGATATAAATGTTGTATTATCAGAACAATTGTGGGAAGATGGATTTGATAGTAAAATCGATCTCTTGACATTTGAAGAGTTCCTTGCTGAAGTTAGTGACGCAATTATTCTTTTTGTGGAAAGCCCCGGATCATTTTGTGAACTTGGAGCATTTGCTTACGCAGATTCACTTTTTAGTGACAAAATGATTGTTGTATTGGATGAGGCATATCGCAATAGCCGATCTTTTATCTCAACAGGTCCCGTTTTAAAAGCCTCAGATAACGGTTCAAAAGTTGTATATGCCGAAATAAAAGACGGGGCGCTATTGGCAAGTGAAGAACTAAGATCGGTTGTGCTTGACTTAACAAGCAGAATGAAAACAAAAATTTCATCTATTAATAAACGAATAATCAATAAAGATACTAATGTATTCATTAGTTCATTTATTCCTGAAGTACTTGAGATTATCAGATTGGCACAACCAATATTGAGTGCTGACTTAATTCAACTTTATAAGGACATCAAGGATATTGACACATTTACATTTATTAAGCGTAATGGTGAAGCTTTTTCACGCGAGATACAAGTGACTTATATATGGAAAATGCTTGAAGTTGCACAGATAGTTCGTATAGATGAAGGATACCTATCTTTGCTGAATTATTCAAAAACGCAAAATTTCATGCTGAGATATTCAGGAAATGCTATGGATCGTGAGCGTAATAGGATTCTATGCAGAAAATATCGTTATGGTGAGAAAGTATGAGTTCATTGATTACTCGAATTTCTTCAGATCTACAATTAAAAGACGATTACATTCGTTCCATTATTCGTCGTAGCAATTGCTATTATAAAGATTATTATATTCCCAAAAGGAACGGCGGACGGAGAAAAATATCTCAGGCAAGTCCTGAATTAAAAACACTGCAGTATTGGGTCAAGACTAATATACTTTCTCTGCTGCCAATTTCTAAAGCAGCTTTCGCTTACAGCAAAGGAAACAGCATCAAAAAACACGCCACATTTCATAAAGAGTCTTACTTTATTTTTCATACTGACATAAAAGATTTCTTTCCCAGCATAACCTCAGAACACCTGATCGCTGAGCTTGCTGCAAACCGCGGCATAATCGAAGCAGCAAATCTATGGGATGACGACATACTCGATGTGGTGTCAAGTATTTGTTTCCGGTGCAATCATTTATGTATTGGCACAGTAAGTTCTCCTATCATATGTAATATCGTGATGTATGCATTTGATGAACATTTTACCAATTATTGCAATCTTCGTAATTGGAAGTATTCAAGATACGCGGATGACATTTACATATCTGCGCAAGAATATCTGCCTTCTTCTTTGAAGAGTGAAGTTGATGAAAAATTACACGAGATAGGTTTTTCTTCTAATGCGTATAAATCATGGTTCTGTTCAAAAAAATGCCGGAGAGAGATTACTGGCCTGATATTAACAGAAACCGGAAAAGTTTCGGTCGGTCTGGAAAAGCGATTAGCCATAAAGAAAATGGTATATGAGCGCATTATGCATGGTCGGGGAGATTCAGACACTATTTTAGGAAATTTAGCGTTTCTAAAAGATGTCGAACCAAACTCATACAATAGTCTGCTCATCAAATATGCGGCATATTGTGACGGAGATGTAATTGACGCAATTAAAACCGGGCCTAAACCACACCGCGTAATTACGCTTGATTTACCTGATACCTAAAATCCTCACTCTTCGTCGCTTTTATTGCACATAGGTTCAAGATCAACATATATTTAAACGCAACAATCTTTTGTAGATGTGTACCATCGTGATATCCGGATTTGCTTAGCATCTATAGTGTTTCGATGTTCCAAAAACAGGCGTGAAATCCATGGATTTCACGCCTGTTTTTCTTTTTTCCGTCATAAAAGTTCCAAACATATGAATTGATAGATGTTGTGGTAGATAATTTCTGCTCACAGCCCCATGTACGGAGGTTTTCTTTTTTTCCAGAGCATCATAGCGCTGATTCTTCCCGCATGGTCAGGCATGTGTCTTTATCCACCAACTCTTATTCATTTCAAAGCGCGTCTCTATTCACATCATAGATATCGCACTTTCTCAGGTCATTAATGAAATGCCGCCGGATCCCAGCTGTTTGGGACCCGGCGGCAATATGTTTATTGCTTCTATGCGCGGTCAAGTCTGGCTTTTACTGATTGGCGGCCTTCCAGGCCTTCATCTTCTGGTGACGGCGGATGAAGTAGGCCACGCACAGGCCCAGCAGCACCACGTCCACCACACCGGCGGTAATGTACAGCCAGTAGGGCACATAGGGCTGGCAGATCTGGGCCGCATCGCTGTTTGCGGTCATGTAGAGGATGTTGTGGGTGGCACTGCGCATGGCCTGACGGCCGTCGGTGGTGCCGGTGGTCTCCTCACCCAGGCTGTTCAGGCCCATCAGGGAGAGCTGGAGGTCGCAGCCGGCCCGGACACACCGGTCGGCGTCGATATAACTCAGCTGCATGATGCAGTCGGTGATGACAGTACCCTGGAAGCCCCACTCATTGCGGAGCACCTGGGTGAGCAGATTGCTGTTCTCGGCACAGTTGGTGGTGCCCAGCCGGTTGAAGGCGGCCATCATGCCCTGGGTGTGGCCCTCCTTGACGGCCAGCTCAAAGCCTCTCAGGTACACCTCACGCATGGCCTGCTCGTTGAGCCAGGTGCACAGGCCGCCCTGGTCACGGTTGGTCTCCTGGTCGTTGACGGCGAAGTGCTTGGAGTAGCAGTACACGCCCTGGGACTGGATGCCCTGGATTTCGGCGGCGGCCATCTTGCCGGTGTGGAGGCCGTCTTCGGAGAAGTACTCATAGTTGCGGCCGGAGAAGTGGGAGCGGAAGATGTTCAGGCCGGGGGCGTAGAGGCCGGAGATGTTGTAGGCGATGGCCTCCTGGGCGAAGGTGACGCCCATGCGGCCTGCCAGCTCCTGGTTCCAGGTGCAGCCCAGCACGGACTGGCCGGTGTACTGGGTACCGGTGACGCCGGCCATGATGTTGTTGATGCCGTTGGGGCCGTCGGTCTCGGTGTAGTTTTCCTTGTCCACGGAGGGCACCGCCTGGGTGCACCAGCCGCCGTTGGCGATGAGATTTGCCATCTCCTCCACGGTGACCTGCTCCAGCAGCTTGTCCCACTGGGGGTCGTCATAGGCCAGGCCCTTCATGTCGGAGAGGGTGAGGCCGTTGTCGGCGAAGGTGATGTCGGTGGCGTCCGGGTCGGAGGGCACGGAGGTGTCGGTGAGGGCGGAGACAATCTCAGCGGAGGCCTCACGGCTCTGGGGCGCACGCTGGGTGGGCATGGTGCCTGCCCAGTCGGCACGGGAGACATAGGTCACGTCCTCGCCCCAGGTCACGTCGTCAAACAGGTTGACGGCGGCAGTGCCGTCGGTGGAGCGGGGGCCGTCATTGGCGTCGTTGTAGATGACGTCCTGGGCCACGGTGACGGTGCGGCTGTCGATGACGTCATGGGAGTTATTCATCAGCTTGATCTCGTACTCGCCCTGTTCCAGGACGTAGGCGCCGCCCTGGGCCTTGACGCCGGTGTAGTCGTAGGAGGCCATGTCCTCGTAGGTGAAGGAGATGGTGATGGTTTCACTCTCACCGGGCTGGAGGGTGCCGGTCTTGCCGAAGCCGACCAGGACCACGTGGCTCTTCTCGATGCCGCCGGGGGTGTAGGGGGCGGTGTAGTAAACCTGGACCACGTCCTTGCCCGCCGCATCGCCGGTGTTGGTGACGGTCACATCCATGGCAATGGTGGTGCCATCATCACGGAAGTCGGCAATCTCCTGGGTAAAGGTGGTGTAGCTCAGACCGTAGCCGAAGGGGTACTGGACAGTCTCGTCGTAGTTGATGAAGCCGTCGGCGGCAGCGGTCTCATAGTACCGGTAGCCCACGTAGATGCCCTCCACGTAGTCCACATAGTGGTAGGCGTCGGGCTCGGTGTTGGCGGAGATGGGAGAGGTGTTGGTGTAGGTCACGTTGGTGTAGTCGTAGTCGCCGAAACTGTAGTAGCTGGGGGCGCTCTCCACAGCGTAGGCAAAGGTGCTGGTGGTGCGGCCGGAGGGGTTCACCCCACCGGAGAGCACCTGGCCCAGGGCGTTGCAGCCGGTAGAGCCCAGACAGCCCAGCCACAGGGCGGCGTCCACGTCGTCCTCCTCCAGGAAGCCCAGCTCCATGGTGTTGGCGGAGTTGATGAGCACCACCACGGTGCCGAAGTTCTCCTTGACCATGTTGAGCATATCAATCTCAACCTGCTGGAGCTCCAGATAGTGCTTGCCGGGGTCGCCGCCCTGGACGCCCACGGAGGTGGCGGCGCCGGAGGAGCCCACCTCGCTCTCACTGGGGGTCATATCCAGAGGCAGGTCGGCGCCCTCGCCGCCCAGACGGGAGATGACCACCAGAGCCACGTCGGAGAAGGCCTTGGCGTTGTCCAGCAGCTCCTGGGAGTACTCGCTGACCGGGGGCTCGTTGATGTCGAAGTTGTTGCCGGTGTAGCCCACGCCGGTGCGCTCCACGAAGTGGGCGTCGTAGAAGTCCACCAGCTCCTGGTTAACCTCAAAGCCAGCGTTTGTAAGGCCCTGGGCCATGGTCACGTTGTTGCTCTCGTCGCCGGAACCGGAGCCGGAACCGCCGTACACGGTGTCCCGGGAGCCGTAGCCGAAGAGGTTGACCTTGCTGCCCTGGGCCAGGGGCAGGGCGCTGTTTTTGTTGTCCAGCAGGATGATGCCCTCAGAGGCCACCTCCTGTGTCATGGCGGCGGAGGCCTCACCGGCCTCGGCGGTCTCGGCCTCGGAGGGGCCTTTGTTGAAGAAATTGTTGATCATGGTCACATTGGGGGGAATGAGCACGGCAGCGGCGGCGTTGACGACCAGCAGCAGGGCGGTCACCACGCACATCACCGCCATGGCCGCCTTCCGGGGGCGCCGGACAGGGGCAGACGTTTTCTTTTCCATGGATACTCCTCCTTGTTCTCTGTGCCCGTGCACAGGCTTTGGCAGGAGTATAACACCGTTCCCCGCACCCCCCCGTCCGCCATACCCACTTTGCGCTTTTTTCGGCGTAACTCGCATGAGTACGCACAAAGGGGACCGGAGTTACTCCGGTCCCCTCTGTCAGGAATCGTTTCGCGGGATGGTCACCCGCAGGAGAAAAATGCCGTCCTCGGCCTGGATGGTGAGGAAGCCGCCGTACTTCTCCGCGGTGGCCCGGATGCTCTTCAGGCCGAAGCCGTGGTAGCCCTTGTCCGCCTTGCGGGTGACGGGCAGGTCCCCGTCGAAATTCAGGGCACCCTGGTAGTAGTTCTCCATCTGAAAGAGCACCAGACCGGCCCGGGAGAACACCGACACGGCAATGGTCCGCTGCTCCGGGTCGTCCAGGGGTGTGACGCTCTCAATGGCGTTGTCCAAGGCGTTGCCAAAGATGGTGTAGATGTCCACCCCGTCCATAAAGCCCAGGCAGTCCCCGTCGGCCACACAGGTGAGGGTGATGCCCCGGCTCTCGCACAGCAGGCTCTTCTCAGTGAGGACGGTGTCCAGAATATCGTTCCCCGTCTTGACCACGCTGTCGTAGATCATCACCGACTGCTCCAGGGCCTGGATGCTCTCCTCGCGCTGAGCCCGGTCGGAAATGCACCGTAGGGCTGCAATCTGGTGCTTGAGGTCGTGGCACTTGCGGTTGATGAGGTCCACATTCTCCGCTGAAAGCTGATACTGCTCCCGGCTCTTGTGCCAGAGCTGCTGCTGCACATCCAGCTCGTGCTGGAGGTTGAGCCGCTTCTGCTGTCCCACCTGGCCCCACAGCACGTAGAAGCAGCAGAACATGGCGTAGAGCAAGCACACCGGGTACAGAGGGCCGCCTGCCTGAGCCAACTGCTGAGCCACGGCTGAGAGCACCAGGGCGATGGACAGGGCGCTGACCATGGTGCCCAGGGAGTGGGGGACCCTGATATTGTAGCGCCCATCCCGGGAGAGCTGCCGGGCAAAGAGGAAATAGGCCCCGGCGTAGACTGCCGCGTACAGCAGTACCGCCAGCAGGCTGTTCCCTCTGGGTTGGGTGATCTCCCACTCCAGGTGGAAGATACGGTAGAGGCAGTAGGTAAAGTGCTGGGTCAGGTAGGCGCAGGTGGCGCAGTACACCGCCTCCCAGGGCGTAATGTCGCAGCAGAAAACGGCAAAGGCCACCGCCAGGCCAAAGGAGAGGAAGGAGTAGACCAGCACAAGGGGCAGGGTTGTCTCCTGCAGGCCGGGGGAGAGTCTGCTCATAAAGGACATCAGCGGCCAGAAGCACAGCAGAGACAGCACAATTCCGGCTGCTGCCCGGAGTGGAAACCACTTGCGCCGCCGAAGGGGCAGGCAGAAGAGCACCGCCGCCGACAGCAGCTCCAGGGGCAGGTCGGCGGCCAGCAGCATCTGGGCCAGGAGCGCCTTCACCGCAGACCACCTCCCAGGTAGCCGCTTAGCCGCTGGAGGAACTCCTTGCGTCTGGGGCGGCTCACCGGCAGGGTGTGTCTGTGGACCTGGACGGTCTCCTTCCCCACTCCGGTGACATTTTTCAGGTTGACCATGTAGCTGTGGCTGCACCGGACAAAGGACAGCCCGGCCAGCTTGGCCTCCATCTCCTGGAGCGAGCCGGGCAGCACAAACTCTTCTCCCGTAGTGTGGATGTGGAGCCGGTGGTTGACCACCTCGATGAAGAGAATCTCGTCGGTGGACACCCGTTTTTCCCCCTCGTCCACAGGCAGCATTAGATACCGCCGTTCCCGGCTGGCCACAATGGTCATGGCTTTTTTCAGCTTCAGGGCCAGCTGGCCGTAGGTCACCGGTTTGAGGACAAAGTCCAGAGCGTCCACCTCGTAGCCCTTGATGGCGTAACGGGCCATGTTGGTGATGAAGATAATCACCGCCGCCGGGTCCATTGTGCGGATACGCCGGGCAGCGCTCATGCCGTCCAGATGGGGCATCTCAATGTCCATAAGGATGATGTCCCATACCGGCCGATAGTCCTCGGCGATGTCCATGCCGTCGGGGAACACCACAATCTCCGCGTCCAGCCCGTTTTCCTCAAAATACCGCCGGGCGCACTCCTCCAGCCGCCCGGCACAGTCACGGTCGTCCTCCACAATGGCTACTCTTGTCACGGAAATCTCCCCTTTTCTCGTACTCGATGTCGTGAATCAGCCGATTTTTTAAGTATACCATGATTCTGCCGCTCCGGCCAGTCAGAACAGAAATGAGCGGAGAAACTGCCTTTTTCCCGCCCTGGCATCTCACCCGGTGTCCTGGTGGGCCATAATGATTTTTTATTGTATCGCGCTCCTGAAGTATGATCAAGGGCACACAGCGGGACAGAGCTGAGAGATTATATGTATTGCGGAAACAAACCGCGGAATTGGCAGATGCAAAAGTCTGCAAATTGGGGAGTTTGTTGCTTCGTGCCGGAATGTAAAGTATAATAATATTATTACGGTACAAGGAGCTCCGGGGCGGCGGGAATGCCACCGGATTCCGGAGGGTGGATAAGGAGCAGCAGAATATGATTACTGGCGAACTGAAAAATAAAATTGACCGTCTTTGGGAGACCTTCTGGACGGGCGGCATTACCAATCCTCTGGATGTGGTGGAGCAGATGACCTATCTCATGTTCAACCACGACCTGGACGCGTCCGACAACCAGCGTGCCAAGGAGAGCGCCATGCTGGGTCTGGCCCACAAGAGCATCTTTGCCGGGGAGGTGCAGGTGGGAGAGCGGACCATTTCGGGCAATCAGCTCAAGTGGTCGGTGTTCCACGGCTTCCCTGCCGGGCAGATGTATTCCGTCATGCAGGAGTGGGTGTTCCCTTTCATCAAGAACCTCCATGCCGACAAGGACAGCGCCTATGCCAAGTACGAAGCGTAATTGAGAGCATTAATACAAACGCAGCCGCCTAGCGCGGAACGGAGGGGAATGATGGGCTTCCTGCATGCGTATAAGCGTCTTGATAATCTGTGTCGGGACATGAACGGGAAAGGCGTCACCGGTTATATCGAGGATATGCAGAGATGCTCCAGTGGATCATACTATGTGCCCGGCTGGATACAGGATTACGGACATCTGAAGCACTACCGATATCTCCGGAATCAAATTGTTCATGAAAACAACATAGATGAGGAGAATATGTGTACTGACAGCGATGTCCAGTGGATAGAAGGATTTCATCAGCGCATTCTCACCCAAAAAGATCCGCTGGCATGCTATTACAGAGCCGTAAGGCCCCATCCTGTGAAAAAGGGGCAGGGCACTCAAAGAACGGCAACGCAGTCTCATATATCGACTGTGGAAAGGCAACACTACCGGGATGAAGCAGATTCAAGTCCGCAGCCCAGGCATATGGCGCTAATTTTGTGTGCTCTGGCTGTGGTGCTTTTTGTCGCGGTAATTTTGAGTTATCTGTTTCCCTGATAAATCCAGTGTATGGAACAAGCGAGACGATAATATAGAATAAGTTTCACAAATTAAAAAAAGCCGATAAAGAGTGACACGGCTTGCTGACTTCTTTCAGAATCGTGTGTTGCGATTTCATTCTTCCAGAGGCCTACAAACCATGTCATTTTTTATCTATTCCAGCCCCTGATCCAGGCAGCGGGTAAAGTGCTCCTCATAGACAGTGGGGTTGATCTGGGACGTGGAGCCCATCTTGCTTTAATTTATCAGGCTTATTCTATTTTTCTTTCACACAACTGAATATGGTACTCCTTGATCCTACGGTAGATAGTGGATTTGCTCATGCCAAGCATTTTACCGGCTAGAATAACGTTTCCACCACATTCGTCAAGTACATTTAGTATCTGTTGCCTCTCAAATTCACTTATGCCAGTAAATACTTTTGGGGAGAAAGGCCCTTGATTCTTAGATTCCATCGGGATCGAAACTTCTTCAATTATGTACTGCGGAAGTTCTTTTTCTGTAATAACTAAGCCCTCGCTGGAATAAAACGCACGTGTCACCACATTGCGGAGCTCTCTTACATTTCCGGGCCATGAATATTGTTTCAGTATTGTAGTGAACTGAGAAGAAAAATTTTTTAGACTGTAAAAAAGCAAAATTTAATATGACATACTGCTAGTAGTGTTCATAAAGATTTGAAATCATTGCGTATTACCGGTTATATTACTGCAATTCACTTTTCCAATGTCCCAAACAAATACGGAGCTGTACATCATCCTCTGTAGGATGCACGTATCTATCCAACGGAGAGCTCATGCATATCACTGACTGAACTGCAACAAGTCCACATGAAGTACCTTTGCTGCTACCATGAATATAGAGCATATTATCTCCTGAATAGGTATCTTCCCGCTCGACCCTGTGGTAGATATTAATCTTGAAAACAGGCTGTTTCAGAGCAGTAAATCCAGGGAGAACAGAAACATAAAAACAGGCTATCCTTTGCACTGCAATGGATTGTGGAGGCAAGGAAAAACAATACAGGAATAGGCCTATAAGGGTTTGACCCCCCTCGCCTCCACAATATCTGAGTAAGCGATATGACGCTTACTCAGACTTTTTTATCCAAGCGCGCTTATTCTGCCATTCCTCCTCTCCAAACCGTACTCGCTTGCGCTGGGCTTCTGTATCTTTTCGGCAACCAAATGCAAAAAGAAAGACACGCTGGATAGCATGTCTTTCTTTTTGTTTCCACTCTCTCGGGACTTTCCTGCCGGAGTATAAAGCGTTGTATTTTTATATCAACTATCAATACACATCTGTACTCTGCCTCACCGCATGGGATATCGGGCGGTATCCGCCCGCAGCTGCCGGGCAATGGTACCGCACAAGTCCCGGTAGAAGCGCAAATAAGTGGTCTTCTGGGCCCGTTGGAGTTGCTGACGCCGTTGGTATTCCCGCCAGCGCTGGCACTGCTTATGGCAGCCGGTCTGATAATCGGGACAGCTGTCTTGACATGGAAGCATGGTGCAGTCCTCCTCATGCTCAAACACATTGTCTGTGGGAGCTGGAATCACGCGGCCCGGACGCCTGTCCCAGTCCGTTTTTATTGTAGTCCACTCTTCCTTTTTCTTCCGCCCTGTTTGGGTAAAAATCCAGTCAGCTCTTTGTAAGTTTCTCACCTGTACGACATGCTTCTCCCGGTGCCGGTATGATTCTTTTTTGCGGAAAATGCTCAGTTCATTTATCTTTATGGCGGTTCTTTTATTGGAAATTTTAATAATCCGCTTATAAGTTTGAAACTTCTAATGATAGGCCGGTAATCGTTGACACAGCTGTTTTTTTCGTGCTACCGTTTTATGACAGAAGATTTTCCCGACTCCGGCCGAATGTTTTTTCACTCTGTCGGAGTTTGAATTCGGCAGGAAAAAGAGGCATGCAGAGTGGATGTTCAGTTTGATGAGATGATACCCCGCCGTGGTACCGGTGCCCTCAAGTGGGACGGTGCCGACCGCATTTTCGGCGGGAAGGATTTGCTCCCCATGTGGATTGCGGACATGGATTTCCCCGTGGCTCCCGCTATTCAAGAGGCTCTTCACCGGCGGGTGGACCAGCGTGTATTTGGCTATGGAATGCTCTCCGCCGCGTACTATGAGGCCGTGTCCGGCTGGATGTCCCGCCGGCACGGCTGTTCTGTGCCCCGGGAGTGGGTGGTCTTTACTGCCGGAGTGGTCACGGCCCTGAACTTCGCTGTTCAGGCGGTGACCGAGCCTGGGGACGAGGTACTCATCCCCAGCCCGGTGTACGGGCCCTTCTTCCACGCGGCGGAGGATTGGGGTCGTGTGGCAGTCCGGTGCCCGCTGAAGGGGGAGAACCTGTTCTACACCTTCGACTTTGACGACATGGAGCGCCGCCTCACCCCCCGCACCAAAGCCCTGATGCTCTGCTCTCCCCACAACCCGGTGGGCCGGGTATGGACGCGGCAGGAGCTGGAGGCCCTGGCGGACTTCTGCCTGCGGCACAATCTCATCGTCATTGCCGACGAGATTCACCACGACCTGGTGTTTCAGCCCCACACCATGTTCCTCACCGTCTCCCCTGAAATCGCCCAGCGCACCATTTTGTGCACCGCTCCCAGCAAGACCTTCAACCTGGCGGGCATCCAGGCCTCCAACATCATCATCCCCAATGATGAACTGCGGAACAAGTACCGGGCGGTTGTGGCCCGGCACCATGCCTTTTCGGCCAATTCCTTTGCAGAGGCCGCCGTGGTGGCCGCCTACCGGGACTCGGAGGACTGGCTGGACGCCCTGATCCCCTATCTGGACGGCAACATGGAGCTGTTCTGCAGCACCGTGGCGGCCGAGCTGCCCAGACTGCGGGTGCGCCGTCCGGAGGGCACCTATATGGCCTGGGTGGACTGCTCCGGCCTGGGCCGGGACCCCAAGGACCTCAAGCGCTTCTTCGCGGAGGAGTGCGGCCTGGCCTTCAACGACGGCGCCAGCTTCGGGCCGGGCGGAGAGGGCTTCATGCGGGTCAATCTGGCCTGTCCCCGTACCAATGTGGAGGAGTGTCTGCGCCGTCTGCGCACACACTGCCAATAAACGACCACACCAAGGAAGGAAGAGAGTAAACCAATGAACTGGAAAAAGCGTCTCCTGACCCTGACCCTCACCCTGGGCCTGCTGGGCACCGCCCTGGCCGGCTGCGCCCAGACTGCCGGTGACCCCTCCGGCTCCCCCTCCGCCTCCGGCACGCCGGAGACCTCCCCCTCTGCCTCCACGCCCGTGGAGAGCGCCACCGGTGAGAAGGTGGACGGCGGTACCCTCATCATGTGCGAGCCCACCGATATCTCCAGCCTGAACATTCTCTATGAGACCGGCGACGAGGGCATGACCATGCTCAAGCCGGTGTACGACCCCCTGTACATCGTCTCCAAGGACGGCGTGCGCTACTATCTGGCCGAGAGCCATGAGGTCAGCGAGGATGGCCTGACCATCACCGTCAAGCTCCGGGAGAACCTGAAGTGGCACGACGGCGAGCCCATCACCACCGAGGATGTGCTGTGGTACTTCGAGATGAAGTCCAACCCGGACAACAACGCCTCCAGCGGCACCAAGGTCAACGGCGAGCCGGTCCAGGTGGCGGCGGTGGACGAGTACACCTTCACCGTCACCCTGCCCTCCGTCTCCGCCTCCTACGAGGCCACCCTGGGCAGCCTGAAGCTGCTGCCCAAGCACGTGTATGAGGACACCCCTGTGCTGGCTGGCGCTGAGATTAACTCCACCAGCGGCGTGGGTTCCGGCCCCTTCAAGGTGAAGGAGTGGAACAAGGGCGAGAGCCTGGTGCTGGAGCGGTTTGACGACTACTACCGTGGTCCCGCCAGCCTGGAGTCCGTGGTGTTCAAGATCATCCCCAACGCCAGCACCGAGGAGATCGCCTTCCAGAACGGTGAGCTGTCCGTCATCCGTCTGACCACCCAGGACATGCTGGAGAAGTACTCCAACGACCCCAACTACTCGGTCTACACCCTGACTGAGGGCCGCATCAACTACATGGGCTTCAACTCCAACAGCCCCCTCACCAGCGACCCCAAGGTCCGTGAGGCCATCTGCCTGGCTCTGAATGTGGACGAGATCATCGCCGGTGCCTACGGCTCCACTGAGCTGGCCCCCGCGGCCAAGACCGTGTTCTGCCCCTCCAACCTGTATTACAGCGACGTGGAGGGCTACAGCCAGGACCTGGAGCGGGCTAAGGAGCTCATCGCCGAGGCTGGCGTGGAGGGCGAGACCTTCCGTCTGGTGTACAACTCCAGCCGTGAGAACATGGAGAACTGCGCGCTGATGATCCAGCAGCAGCTCAAGGCCGTGAACCTGAACGTGGAGATCCAGGGCTATGAGACCCAGGGCTTCTTTGAGGTGTTCTTCTACACCGACGCCGGCGACTGGGAGCTGGGCCTGAACGGCTACTCCACCAACGGCGACAACCAGGGCGACGAGTACATGTTCAGCCTGGAGGGCTTCCTGTCCAAGAACCTCTGCTCCACCGATGAGATCGCCGCCCTGTGGAACGAGGGCGACGCCACCACCGACCCCGAGGAGCGTGCCGCCATCTACAAGGAGATCCAGGAGCAGATCCGGGACGCCTACACCATGTTCCCCCTCACCTCCCCCAACTTCGTCGTGGCTACCGACAAGCGTCTGAAGGGCGTGGATGCCATCGACATGGTGCCCCTCTTTGAGGACTATCTCAATCTGTACATGACCAACTGATTCCGGCCAGCCGGCTGCCGGAAGCAGAACGGCCGTCCGCCGGACGGCCGTTCTGTGCATTTCCCCCTACCCTGTCTGAGAGGAGTGCTCCCATGGCAAAACATATCGCCAAGCGGCTGCTTCAGCTGATTCCGGTGCTGCTGCTGGTGTCCATCTTTTCCTTTCTCATCATCCACTTCGCCCCGGGTGACCCCCTGAACATGTACATCCGTCCCGACATGACCCAGGAGGAGATGGACACCCTGCGGGCCAATCTGGGCCTGGACGGCACCATTGTGGACCAGTACCTGGGCTGGCTGAACAACGTGCTCCACGGCAACCTGGGCAACTCCCTCACCAACAGCGGCCAGCCTGTGGCCGGCCGCATTTTGGAGGTGCTGCCCAACACCATTCTGCTCATGGGCACCTCCCTGGTGCTGTCCTTCCTCATCGCCATCCCCCTGGGCCTCATCGCGGGTCTGAAGAAGAACCAGTGGCCCGACCAGGTCATCAGCTTCTTCTCCTACATCGGCATCTCCATTCCTTCCTTCTGGTTCGGCCTGATTCTCATCATTGTGTTCTCCCTGCTGCTGAAGGTGCTGCCCAGCAGCGGCATCCACACCATCGGGGATGACAGTCTGTTGGATCTGATCCGCCACCTCATCATGCCCAGCCTGGTGCTGAGCGTGGGCAATGTGGCCACCTTCACCCGCTACATCCGCTCCGCCACCATCTCCCAGCTGGAGGAGGAGTATGTGCTCACCGCCAAGGCCAAGGGCGTGTCCCAGCGGGGTATTCTCTTCAGCCATGTGCTGAAAAACTGCCTGCTGCCGCTGATCACCCTGGCGGGCATGCGCTTTTCCAGCCTGGTGACCGGCTCCTTTATCGTGGAGTCGGTGTTCGGCTGGCCCGGCATGGGCACCCTGGGCATGTCGGCCATCAACAGTCTCAACTACCCCATGATCATGGGCTTCACCATGCTCTCCTGCCTGCTTCTGGTCGTGGGAAATCTCATCGCCGACCTGCTCTACTATGTGGCGGACCCCCGCATCAGGAGCGGCTTTCAGGAGGTGCAGGGCTGATGGAACGTACCCTCAATTCCCCCATTGCCCCCGGACGGTTCCGGCGGGTGAGCCAGCCCCCGGTCCAGACCGAGGTGTCCTACGACCGCAGCGCCCTGAGCCGGGTGTGGGCGGCTCTGCGGGCCAATCGTCTGGCCATGGTCTGCCTGGTGCTGATGATCATCATCATCGCCGCCTCGGCGCTGGCCTTTCTCTCTCCCTACGACCCGGACCAGTACGACCTGATGAACAAGCTGGCCCTGCCCAGCCTGGCCCACCCCTTCGGCACCGACGACCTGGGCCGTGACTACTTCACCCGCGCCCTGTACGGCGGCCGGGTGTCCCTGACCGTGGGCTTCTTCTCCATGCTGGTGTCGGTGGCCCTGGGCACCGTGGTGGGCACGGTCAGCGGCTATGTGGGCGGCGCGGTTGACATACTGCTCATGCGCTTTCTGGACATCATCATGTCGGTGCCCACCTTCCTGCTCATCATCATCATCAACGCCTATGTGAAGCCCGGCCTGCCCACCATGATCTTCATCATCGCCATCTTCTCCTGGATGGGCGTGGCCCGGATCGTGCGGGCCGAGACCATGAGCCTGAAGGAGCGGGACTTTGTGCTGGCGGCCAAAAACCTGGGTACCAGCCACTTTGTCATCATCTTCCGCCACATCATCCCCAACATGAGCTCCTCCATCATCGTGGCGGCCAGCCTGTCCATCGCCCGGGCCATTCTCACCGAGTCCTCCCTCAGCTTCCTGGGCTTCGGTGTGCGCCTGCCCAATGCCTCCTGGGGCTCCATGCTCCAGAACGCCCAGAGCCAGATTCTCTATAACCCGCTGCTGGCCGTGTTCCCTGGGCTTTTGATTCTGATTACGGTGCTCAGCTTCAACGTGCTGGGAGACGTGCTCCGCAGCGCCCTGGAGCCGAGGATTATCAAGTGAGGTGCGGCATGGAAGAACAGATGCTCAGAGATTATGTGGTGGGCCTGCGCCGCGCCTTCCACCAGAAGCCCGAGCTGGGGCTCAAGGAGTTTGAGACCAGCCGCCGGGTAAGAGAGGAACTGTCCACCCGTTCCATCCCCTTCCGCACGGTGGGGGACACCGGCGTGGTGGCCGAGATTTCCGGCGGCCGTCCCGGCCCCACGGTGCTGCTGCGGGCGGACATGGACGCTCTGCCCATCCAGGAGGCCACCGGCCTGCCCTTTGCCTCCCAGGTCCCCGGCGTAATGCACGCCTGCGGCCACGACGCCCACACCGCCATGCTGCTGGGAGCCGCCGCCCTTCTCTGGGAGGAGCGGGAGACGCTGCCCGGCCGGGTGCGGCTGGTGTTTGAGCCGGCGGAGGAGTTTGCCGGCGCGGGCCGTGCCCTGCTGGAGGCCGGGGTGCTGGAGGGCGTGGACACGGTCTTTGCCGTCCACGTGGCCCCCAACCTGCCCTGCGGCGCGGTCAGCGTACAGCCCGGGGTGCGCATGAGCGGCTGCGGCTTCTTCTCCCTGACCGTCAGGGGCAAGAGCGGCCACGGCTCCGCCCCCCACGAGGGAATCGACGTCATTCCGGCGGCCTGCGCCATGGTGTCCGCCCTCCAGACCGTGGTCAGCCGGGAGGTAAGCCCCCGGGACTTTGTGGTCATCACGGTTGGCACCTTCCACGCGGGCACCGCCGCCAACATTCTGGCCGGCGAGGCCAAGCTGACCGGCACCATCCGGTACCAGAATCCGGCGCTGAAGGAGGTGCTCCCCGCCGCGGTGGAGCGGGTGCTCCGGGGCACGGCGGAGGCCTTCCGGGTGACCCTGGACCTGAAATGCGGCATGGGCCTGCCCCCAGTGGTCAACGACGCCGCCTGTTCCGCTGTGGCGGAGCGGGCCGCCGCCGGACTGCTGGACGTAACGGAGCTGCCCATCGGCACCGGTTCGGACGATTTCGCCTACTACACCCAGCGTGTCCCCGGGGTGTACGCCTTTCTGGGCACCGGCGGGGACCACCCTATCCACCATGAGTGCTTCACTCTGGACGAGGACGCCCTTGCCCCGGGCAGCCGGCTGTACGCCCACTATGCGGAGGAATTTCTGAGAGGAGGATGCCTGTGAGTCAGCCGCTTTTGGAGGTCAGGAATCTCCGGGTGTCCTACCGCACCTACGCCGGGGAGGTCCAGGCGGTGCGGGGCCTGTCCTTCTTCATGGAGCGGGGCGAGACCCTGGCCGTGGTGGGCGAGTCGGGCTGCGGCAAGTCGGTGAGCGCCAAGGCCCTGATGGGGCTTATTAACTGTCCTCCCGGCGAGATCAAGCCGGGCAGTCAGGTACTCTTTGAGGGGAAGAATGTGCTGGACTTCACCCCTGCGGAGTGGTCCGCCTTTCGCGGAAAAGAGTGCGCCATGATTTTCCAGGACGCCCTGGCCGCCCTCAATCCCACGGTGACGGTGGGGCGGCAGATTGCCGAGAACCTGACGGTCCACCATATGGCAGGCCGCTCTGAGGCCATGGCCCGTGCGGTGGAGATGCTCTCCCTGGTGGGCATCTCCCAGCCGGAGAAGCGGGCCAGACAGTACCCCCGCGAGTTCTCCGGCGGCATGCGCCAGCGGGCCATGATCGCCATGGCCCTGGCCTGCGGCCCCAAGCTGCTCATCGCCGACGAGCCCACCACCGCCCTGGATGTAACCATCCAGGCCCAGATCATCCAGCTCATGAAGGAGATGCAGCAGAAATTCAACATGTCCGTGCTGCTCATCACCCACGACCTGGGTGTGGTGGCAGACATCGCCCAGAACATCGCGGTGGTGTATGCCGGGCGCATTGTGGAGTACGGCGCCCGGGACGACATCTTCTACGACCAGCGCCACCCCTACACCTGGTCCCTGCTCCGGTCTATCCCCCGGCTGGACCTGGACGGGAAGAAGCAGCTGGTGTCCATTGAGGGCATGCCGCCCGATTTGATTGCTCCCCCGGCGGGCTGTCCCTTCGCCCCCCGGTGCCCCTGGTGCATGGAGATCTGCACGGAGGAGGAGCCGCCCCAGGTTTCCTTCTCCGGCGGCCATACCTGCACCTGCTGGCTCCATCACCCCGACGCGCCCAAGAGCGATCTTCCATTTCAGGCAGGGGACGGTGTACTATGCTAGAACAAAACGAGACAGCCCTTGAGGTCAAGGAGCTGAAGAAATACTTCCGCACCGGCGGCGGACTGCTGAAGGCGGTGGACGGCGTCAGCTTTACCATCCGCCGAGGGGAGACCCTGGGTCTGGTGGGCGAGTCGGGCTGCGGCAAGACCACCTGCGGCCGCACCTGCGTGGGGCTTTACAACAAGACGGGCGGCCAGGTGCTCTACCGGGGCAAGGACGTCCACAGCCTCCGGGGCAAGGAGCGCAAGGCCTTCACCAAGCAGGTGCAGACCATCTTCCAGGACCCCTACGCCTCCTTGGACCCCCGCCTGCGGGTGGAGGAGATTGTGGCCGAGGGCATGCGCAACCACGGCATCTGTCCCGCCGCCAAAGAGCGGCGGGAGCGGGTGTACCAGCTGCTGGAGCTGGTGGGCCTGAGCAAAGAGCACGCCGGACGGTACATCCACGAGTTTTCCGGCGGACAGCGCCAGCGCATCGGCATCGCCCGTGCTCTGGCGGTGGACCCGGAGTTTGTCCTGTGTGACGAGCCCATTTCCGCCCTGGACGTGTCCATCCAGGCCCAGATCGTCAACCTGCTGGTGCGCCTCCAGGAGGAGCGGGGCCTGACCTACCTGTTCATCGCCCACGACCTGTCCATGGTCAAGCATATCTCCGACCGGGTGGCGGTCATGTACCTGGGCACCATGGTGGAGATCACCACCTCCTCCGAGCTGTACGCCCACCCGGCCCACCCCTATACCAAGGCCCTCCTGTCCGCCATTCCCATCCCCAACCCCCGGGTGGAGGAGCAGCGGGTGCGCACCGTGCTGGAGGGCGAGGTGCCCAGCCCCATCGACCCGCCGCCGGGCTGCCGGTTCCACAGCCGGTGTCCCTACGCCACCGACCATTGCGCCCGTGAGGCGCCGGTTCTCCGAGAGATTGCCCCCGGCCACTCCGTGGCCTGCCATATTGTCTGATGATTTTAAAAAAGGAGATGTCCGAGATGGAACAGACCAGTATCAAGCTGCCCGCCGATTTTGAGACCTATGGAGAGGCCCGGAAGGCGGGCTTCCTGCGCATGAAGCAGCTGAAGGACCAGGGCGCCCGGGTGGTGGGCATGTTCTGCTCCTTCGTGCCCACCGAGCTGGTGTACGCGGCAGGGGCCCTGCCCGTGGGGCTGTGCGCCTTCACTGAGGAGCCCATCCCCGCCGCCGAGGCCAACCTGCCCCGGAACCTGTGCCCCCTCATCAAGGCCAGCTACGGCTTTGCCCTCACCGACACCTGCCCCTACTTCTACTTCTCCGACCTTGTGGTGGGCGAGACCACCTGTGACGGCAAGAAGAAGATGTTTGAGCTGCTCCAGGAGATCAAGGACACCTATGTCATGCAGCTGCCCCACAGCCGGGATGAGGCTGCCCTCTCCTTCTGGCGGGACCAGATCATCGCCTTCAAAGAAAAACTGGAGGAATTCTACGGCATCACCATCACGGAGGACGACATCCGTCAGGCCATCAGGCGGAAGAACCGTGAGCGTGACGTGATGCTCCGCTACCTGGAGCTGGGCAAGCTGAACCCGGCCCCCATGAGCGGCTACGAGATGGGCACCCGTGTGGACGCGGGCAGCTTCTCCTTTGACCTGGACCAGCGCTGCAACATCATTGAGGCCCGGACAGCCGAGGTGCTGGAGCAGTGGAAGGCCAGCAAGGACAGTTTGCCCACCGATCGGCCCCGTCTGCTGGTTACCGGCTGCCCCAACGCGGGTGTGCGGGACAAGATCATCAAGGTGGTGGAGGAGCTGGGGGCCGACGTAGTGGCCTTCGACACCTGCAACGGCATCCGGGAGAAGGTGGAGAAGGTGGACGAGTCCGACCCGGACGTGTACCACGCCCTGGCGGTGAAGTATCTCAACATCAACTGCTCGGTAATGAGCCCCAACGAAAGCCGCCGGGAATACATCGGCGAGATGATTGACTCCTATGCGGTGGACGGAGTGATTGAAATTGTGCTCCAATCCTGTCATACTTACGATGTGGAGGCTTTCTTCATCAAGCGCTTTGTCACCCAGGAGAAGGGCCTGCCCTACCTGAACATTGAGACCGACTATTCTCAGGCGGACAAGGGCCAGATCAACACCCGCCTTTCCGCCTTCCTGGAGACGATTGAGAAATGACGTACTTTGCCGGAATCGACATCGGCTCCACCGCCTCCAAGGTCGTAGTCCTGGACGGGACGGACATGGTGGACCACTTCGTCCTGCCCACGGGCTGGAGCAGCAAGGAGACCGCCGGTGAGATCGCCCGCCGTCTGGAGGCGGGCGGCCACCCCGTGGGGGATGACATGAAGGTCATCGCCACCGGGTACGGCCGGGTGGCGGTGGACTACGCGGCCAAGACGGTGACCGAGATCACCTGCCACGGCCGGGGCGGCCGGTACCTGCTGGGCCGGGACTGCACCATCGTGGACATCGGTGGCCAGGACACCAAGGTCATCACCGTGGAAAACGGCATGCCCACCAGCTTTCTCATGAACGACAAGTGCTCGGCGGGCACGGGCAAGTTTCTGGAGATCATGGCCAATCGCCTGGGCGTGGACCTGCCCGAGCTGTTCACCCTGGCGTCGGCGGGCACCCCGCTGGCCATCAGTTCCATGTGCACTGTGTTTGCCGAGAGCGAGGTCATCAGCCACATCGGCGCCGGCGAGAAGCGGGAGGACATCGCTGCCGGCGTGGTGGACTCGGTGGTGAGCAAAGTGGCGGGCCTGTGCGCCCGGCACACCCTGAAGGGAGACGTGCTCCTCACCGGCGGCCTGTGCGACAGCGCCTACCTGGTGGACCGGCTCTCTCAGAAGCTGAAGCAGCCCGTCTTTACCCACCCCCTGGGCCGGTACGCCGGTGCCCTGGGGGCGGCCCTCATCGCCCGGGGCAAAGCCGCCGGGTAAGCAATTTGTGTTAAACCATCCATATCCAGAACAGGAGGACTGATTGATATGCTGAAACAGGTAAACGCCATGGGAGATCCCTGCCCCATCCCGGTCATCAAGACCAAGAACGCCATTAAGGAGCTGGCGGGTTCCGGCACGGTGGAGACTCTGGTGGACAACGAAATTGCGGTTCAAAACCTGACCCGTCTGGCCAACAACAACGGCTACGCCGTCAAGTCGGAGAAGCTTGGCGACAAGGAGTTCCGCGTGGTGATGGAGGTCACCGGCGCCCCCGCGGCCCAAGCCGGTGAGGACGACAGCGAGACCTGCCTGGTGCCCGCGGGCACCGGCCGGAACGACACGGTGGTGGTCATCTCCTCCCCCTGCATGGGCACCGGCAGCGACGAGTTAGGCGCAGCCCTGATGAAGAGCTTTATCTTCGCCCTCACCCAGCAGGACACCCTGCCCAAGTCCATCCTCTTCTACAACGGTGGCGCCAAGCTGACCACCGAGGGCTCCGCCTCCCTGGAGGACCTGAAGAGCCTGGAGGCCCAGGGCGTGGAGATTCTCACCTGCGGCACCTGCCTGAACTTCTTCGGCCTGGGCGACAAGCTGCAGGTGGGCGGCGTCACCAACATGTACGACATTGTGGAGAAGATGAGCTCCGCCGGCCGGGTCATCCGTCCCTGAGGTCCGTCATGCGGGAAAAGAAACCGGCCCTTATCATCACCTTTTCCACCACCACCGATGCCATGGGCATGGAGCAGTTCTGCGCCCGTAACGGCCTGCCTGGCCGTCTGATTCCGGTGCCCCGTGAGATCAGCGCGGGCTGCGGCCTGGCCTGGAAGGCCCCTGTGGAGGCTGAGGCAGAGCTGCTGACCGTCATGACCGGCGCGGGCATGCACTGGCAGGAGACCCGGGTGCTGGAGCTGTGGGTGTGAAGCTGAACAACCATAGGAGATGAGTTCTCTTGATCTATCTGGACAACGCGGCCACCACCCGGCAGAAGCCGCCCCAGGTCATCGACGCAGTGGTGAACGCCATGACCACCATGGGCAATGCCTCCCGGGGCGCCCACGGCAGCGCTCTTCAGGCCGCCCGTGCGGTGTATGACACCCGGTGCAAGCTGGCCGGGCTGTTCCACTGCCCCCGGGCGGACCATGTGGTCTTTACCTGCAATTCCACCGAGGCGCTGAATATCGCCATCAGCGGTACTCTGTCCCCTGGGGACCACGTGATCACCACCGACCTGGAACACAACTCCGTCCTCCGGCCCCTGTACTATCTGGAGGCGGAGCGGAACGTATCCCTCAGCTTTGTGCCCGCCGACAGGCAGGGCAGGCCGGACATGTCCGCCTTTGAGGCCCTTATTCGCCCCGAGACCAGGGCCATCGTATGCACCCACGCCTCCAATCTGACGGGCAACATGATCGACATTGCCCGGGTGGGGGCCATTGCCAAAGCCCACGGCCTGCTCTTCATTGTGGACGCCTCCCAGACTGCGGGAGCGGCTCCCATCGACATGGAGGCCATGGGCATCGACATTCTCTGCTTCACCGGCCACAAGGGACTGATGGGTCCCCAGGGCACCGGCGGGCTGTGCATCCGGCCCGGCGTGGAAATCAAGCCCTTCAAGGTGGGCGGCTCGGGAGTGCAGTCCTACAGCAAGACCCAGCCGGAGGAGTACCCCACCCGGCTGGAGGCGGGCACCCTGAACAGCCACGGCATCATGGGCCTCTCCGCCGCCCTGGACTTTATTGAGGCCACGGGTGTGGACACCACTGCCCGACGTGAAGAAGCCCTGATGAGGCGGTTTTACGACGGGGTGGTTGGTCTGAAGGGGGTCACGGTGTACGGCGACTTCACCCAGGCCCGCCGGGCTGCCATCGTGGCCCTGAACATCGGGGACATGGACTCCAGCGAGGTGTCCGACATTCTCAGCATGGACTACGACATCGCCACCCGTCCCGGCGCCCACTGTGCGCCCCGGATGCACCAGGCTCTGGGCACCACGGAGCAGGGTGCGGTGCGGTTTAGCTTCTCCTGGTACAACACCGAGGAGGAGGTGGACGCCGCCGTCCGTGCGGTGGCCGAGCTGGCGGAGGAATAACAGAAAACGGGTGTGCTTTGCCGGACTTCCGGCGAAGCACACCCGTTTTTTATTGCTTTTCCAGCCTCTCACGGCACAGCCCGATGCACCGCTCCAGCCAGGCACAGCAGCCCTCTTCCCGCATGACGCCGCCCAGCAGCACCAGATAGTCGCTGAAGGCGGCCTCATCCTCCGGAGGCGTCTGTCCCAGCCCGGCCAGGTTCTCCCGCAGGTGGTCCAACAGGGCCCGGTGCTGCTCCAGCTGAGGCTCCAGCAGGGCGATGCGCCGCTGTGGCGGAATGCAGTCGGAGAAGTAGAGCTGGAGCCGGAACTCGTCCTTGGGCACGGATTTCATCTTCAGCTGGGTCTCCGCCCAGGTCTGGAGGGCGGTCCGACCCCGCTCGGTGATGGAATACACCTTTTTCTCCAGCACGGTGCCGGAGATCTCAATTTGATAGGCAATCAGGCCCTCATCGGCCAGAGCCTTCAGCTCGGGGTAGATCTGGCTGTGCTTGGCGCCCCAGAACTCGGCCAGTGTGGTCTCAAACTCCTTTGTCAGGTCGTAGCCCGACATATCCCGCCGGTTCAGCAGGCCCAGGATGGCATAGCGCAGGGTTCCCATGGTCTCTCCTCCTCGTAAGGCTCATGGCGGTATTATACCACACTTCCCGCTCTATTTCCTCCAAAAAAGCGTTTCGCACTTACCCCCTCTTTTTAAACATGTCATAATTGACATGTTTAAATTTTCATGCTACCATAAAATATAACAATATTCCGCTCTCTGGGAGCGGAATGATTTTTTGGAAGGAGTTTTGGTTCGGAAATGGAAAAGCTGAAGCGCTATGTGGTATTTTTGATTGGACTGTTCGTCAACTCCCTGGGAGTGGCACTCATCACCAAGGCGGATCTGGGTACTTCCCCCATCTCCTCCATCCCCTATGTGCTCAGCCTGAATTTCCCCCTCACTCTGGGCCAGTTCACCATTCTGTTCAGCCTGCTGCTCATTGCCCTCCAGCTGATCATCCTGCGCAGGAACTTCCGCCCCGAGCACATCCTTCAGATTCCCGTGTCCTTTGTGTTCGGCTACTTCATCGACCTGTGCATGGCCTTGCTCTCCTTCATCCAGCCCCAGACCTACGGCATGAAGGTGCTCTATCTGCTGATTGGCTGTGTGGTGCTGGGCGTGGGCGTGTACATGGAGATGCTGGCCGACGTGGTTATGCTGCCCGGCGAGTCCTTTGTGCGCTCCGTGGTGTTCCGCTGGGCCACCGAGTTCGGCATGACCAAGGTGGCCTTTGACGTGACCATGACCGTGGTGGCGGCGGTGCTCTCCTTTGTCTTTGCCGGCGTCCTGGCCGGCGTGCGGGAGGGTACCATTGTGGCTGCCCTGCTGGTGGGCTTTATCGCCCGGCTCATCAGCCGCCGTCTGGAGTTCATGCCCCGTGCCCTGTTCGGCGAGGCCCACGCATAAATCTTTTAACAAAAAATCAGCAGCCCGTAACGGGCTGCTGATTTTTTATGCGCTCAGTGGACCGGAACGGCCGTTCCCGGTCTGTCCGGCATCTCCTGCCGCACCGCCTGGACAAAGAAGACAGCGCCGACGGCGAACATGAAGGCCAGGGCGCCCACGCCCAGGTTTACGCTGCCGGTGAGCTGGCTCACGGCGGAGACGGTGATGGTGCCCAGGAAGGAGGCACCCTTGCCGCAGATGTCGTACAGGCCGAAGTACTCGCCGGACTTCTCCGGGGGGATGAGCCGGGCGAAGTAGGCACGGGACATGGACTGGATGGCCCCCTGGAAGATGCCCACGCAAACGGCCAGTACCCAGAACTGATACTGCTCCTTCATCCACATGCCGTAGATGGTGATGAGGAAGTAGGCCCCGATGCACACCAGGATGAGACTGGAGGAGGAAAACCGCTCGGTGAGGCGGCCGAAGAGGAGAGCTGCGGGGAAGGCCACAATCTGGGTCACCAGCAGGGCCAGCAGCAGGCCGGTGGTGTCCAGGCCCAGCGCGGTGCCGTAGGCGGTGGCCATGTCGATGATGGTGTACACGCCGTCGATGTAGAAGAAGAAGGCGATGAGGAAGAAGAGGGCCTTCCGGTTGTGGGACAGCTCGGAGAACACGCCGCCCAGACGGCGGAAGCTCTCACCCAAGCGGCTGCCCTGGGCGGGGACGGAGTGCTTCTGCTCATAGGACCGCCACAGGGGCACGGACAGCAGCAGCCACCAGGCCGCGATGAGCAGGAAGGCCAGCGCCATGGCCAGGTTGACGGACATGCCCAGAGGCTCATAGCACAGCACCAGCACCAGGGAGAGAACAAAGGGGATACAGCTGCCGATATAGCCCCAGGCGTAGCCGTTGGCGGAGACCTTGTCCATCCGCTCGGGCTGAGTGATGTCGGTGAGCATGGAGTCGTAGATGACCAGGCTCACCGAGTAGGCCGACTTGGCCAGGACAAAGAGCACCAGGAACCACAGCCAGGAGGACATGACGCCCAGGCCCACGCAGCCCAGGGCGCCCACCAGCACGGAGCCGGAGAAGAGCTTCTTTTTCCACCCGGGGAAGTCGGAGATGGTGCCCAGCACCGGGCCGCACAGGGCCACGATCAGGGTGGCGATGGAGGTGGCGTAGCCCCAGTAGGCCAGGTAGCTCACCTCGGAGAGGCCGTCTGCGCCGGCCAGGCTGTTGAAATAGATGGGCATGATGGTGGATACCAGCAGGGTAAAGGCGGAATTGCCCACATCGTAGAGCACCCATCTGCGCTCCAGGGGCTGTAATTTAAACTTCATAGACAAGCTCCTTTTCCAGACTCAGCACGGGTATCTTCTGCCAGTTGGACCCGGCTCCGAAGGTGCGGTCCAGCCCTTCGGGCAGGGGACGCTCCTCCTTCAGGCAGGGCAGATAGCCCTCCATCAGGGCCAGGCACTGCTCCTCTGCCCGGTCCATCAGCTTTTTCAGTCGGACGCAGCTGTCGGCACAGCGGGGATCAGGCTGGGGATTGATGAGCAGGCCGTGCATCTCGGTGTAGTTGCCGGACAGCCGGAGCACACCTTTCACCAGGCTTCGTTTCCAGGCGCTGGGGGCAATCAGCAGCCGGTTATAAAAAATCATGCTCCGCAGGGATTTTTCCACCTCTTTCGGCGTGACAGTGGAAAAAAAGGGGGCGATGACCCTACTGTTTTCCGCTGTGGGGCGGATGTGGCCGGTCAGGTTCTGCCGCACCGGGTCCAGCCCCTGTTCGGCCATGAGGCAGCGGTCGAACTCCCCCTCAATCTCCGTGTGGGTAACGCCGCTGACGTGGATCTTTTGCTCGATGTACCCGTGGCAGGCGCTGTCCAGGGCGAAGTGGCAGAGAAAGCCCATGAGGTAGGCCTGGCTGAGGTTCTGCTCCTCAGCGGGCATGGCCCGCACCAGGGCGGCGGCAGGGCCGAAGAAGTCGGTGGCCGGCTTCTCGTGCTGCCCGAAGCCAACGGCGTTGACCTTGTTGACCGTGAGGGCCTTGTAGTAAAACAGGATGTCCGGCCCGTGGAGGCCGATGAAAAACAGCTCCCGCTGGGCGGGCGTCAGCCCCTTCAGGGCATGGGGGTCCCGGCGGAGGATTCGGTCTCCAAAATACTTGTGCGCGTAGGTGGATGGCATGGAGAATCTCCTTTTGTTGCGTTTTCTGTTCCGGCAGATATTGTACCATCCCCGCCGCCGCCCTTCCCCGCAGTTTTTGTAAAATGGAGACAAACAGTTTGTAAAGTAAAGGCCGCCGGGAGGAAAGTTCCTCCCGGCGGCCTTGCTGTATGTTAATTTAACTGTTCTTGAAGTAGTAGCCCACGCCCCACTTGGTGAGGATGTACTCGGGCCGGGCAGGGTCCAGCTCCAGCTTCTCCCGCAGGCGGCGGACGTGGACGTCCACAGTGCGGTAGTCCCCGGCGTACTCATAGCCCCACACCACGTTGAGCAGGTTCTCCCGGCTGTACACCCGGCCCGGGTTGCGCATGAGCAGCTCGATGAGGTCGAACTCCTTGGCGGTCAGGTCCACAGGAGTCTCCCCCTTCCAGGCAGCCCGCTCGTCAGCGTCGATGACGATATGTCCGGCGGTGAGCCGTGCTTTTTTCTCCTTCTGGGCGGCCATGCCCGCACGGCGGAGCAGAGCCCGCACCCGGGCCTTCAGCTCCAGGATGTTGAAGGGCTTGGTGATGTAGTCATCGGCGCCGCACTCAAAGCCGATGATCTTGTCGGTATCCTCACTGCGGGCGGTGAGCATGATGATGGGCACGTTGGAGAACTCCCGAATCCGCATGCAGGCCTGGAGGCCGTCGATTTTGGGCATCATCAGGTCCAGGATGATAAGGTCAAAGTTGCCGCTTCTGGCCAGCTCCACGGCCTCCTCCCCATCGTAGCCGGTCTCCACCTGGTAGCCCTCGCTTTCCAGGTTGAATTTGATGCCCTTGACCAGCACCTTCTCGTCGTCCACAACCAGAATTTTCATTGTTTTATTCCTCCACAGGGCTTTCGCCCTCATTCCACGGTGATATAGTCAATAATCTGGGACAAAATCCCCTCGCCGATGCCGCTGACATTGGTGATGTCCTCCACAATGCGGAAGGGTCCGTGCTCTTCCCGGTAGGCGATGATGGCCGCCGCCCGCTTCTCCCCGATGCTGGGGAGGGTCTGGAGCTCCTCGCTGCCGGCGGTGTTGATGTTGACCAGCCCGGACTGTTCCGGCGCAGACGGAGACGGAGCGGGTGTCTGGACCTCAGTTTCCACAGGCCCTGTCTCTGACGGCTCGTGCGAAACTGCGACGGGCGTCTGAGACACCGGCAGGCTGGCGCTGACCGACGGCTCCGGGCTGTGCTGGGCGGCAATGCGGACCGTCCCTGAGTCGGACTGTCCGCCCAGAAACCATCCGGCGAAGAAGGCAAGGCAGGCGGTTGTCAGCAAAAGCAGCACAAATTCCAGCCTGGAAATCTTCATCAAATTGTAACCACCTTTCCCGTTGCGCGGCCCGTCCTTCTTTGCTATAATGAATTATGTAACCATTTTGTCCCTTTACGTTCTTTGCCGCAGATGCGGCCCTTGCGGCCGTTTTTGCGGCAAAGGGACGTTATGGGATATATTATAACATAGAGTGCGGGAGTTTCCTATGAAAAAAAATCGTGTTTTTTCCCTTGTTCTGACCCTGGCGCTGATCTGCGCTGTCCTTGCTCCTTTTTCCACAGCCGCCGCCAATTCTGTGGACGACTATGTGGTGAATGCCCGGTCCGCGATTCTGGTGGACACCACCTACGGCGAGATTCTCTATGAACACAACTCCCATGAGCGCACCTATCCCGCCAGCATCACCAAGGTCATGACCGGCCTGCTGACCATCGAGGCCATTGACCGGGGTGAGCTGTCTCTGGACCAGCAGATTACAGTCAGCTCCAATGTAAATGAGGGCATGATGTCTGGCGCCTCCACCCAGAACCTGAAGGCGGGAGAAATTCTCACGCTGAAGGATGTGCTGGCCTGCGCCCTGATCCCCTCGGCCAATGAGGCGTGCAACGTGCTGGCAGAGACCGTGGCCGGCTCCATCTCCGCCTTTGTGGATCTGATGAATCAGCGCGCCGCCGAGCTGGGCTGTGAGGACACCCACTTTATGAACCCCCACGGCCTCCACGATGAGAATCACTACACCACCGCCTATGACATCTACCTTTTCTGCAACGAGGCCATGAAGCACGATATCTTCCGTGAGCTGGTCACCTCCATGAACTACACGGTGCCCGCCACCAACATGAGCGAGGAGCGCACCTTCTGGGACACCAACGCACTCATCACCAGCTGGAAGTACAAGGGCTATACATATGAGTACTGCACCGGCATCAAGACCGGCTATACCCCCGAGGCGGGCTACTGCCTGGCCTCCTCCGCCACCAAGGGCGAGCGCTCCCTCATCGCCGTGGTAACCGGCTGCGAGCGTACCCCCGGCGCCACCGGCAGCGAGGGCTACACCCACTTCTCTGAGAGCAAGAAGCTGCTGGAGTGGGGCTTCTCCAACTTCTCTTACCAGTCCATCATGAGCAGCAGCACACCCCAGCTGTCCATCCCTGTGACCCTCTCCGAGGTGGACCATGTGGTGGCCGAGCCCAACGGCACTCTCTCTGCCGTACTGCCCAACGACGTATCCGCCGAGGACTTTGAACAGAAGGTGGAGCGCTACTACGACACCCTGGAAGCCCCGGTGGAAAAGGGCATGGTACTGGGCAAGGTGACCCTTACCTATAACGGCCGCGAGTACGGCTCCCTGGACCTGGTGGCTGTGGACACGGTGGAGCGCTCCGAGCTGCTCTACAATCTGGACCGGATTGAGAAGTTCTTCAGCCAGCTGTGGGTGAAGGTTCTCCTGCTGGTGCTGGTGCTCCTCATCCTGGTTCTGGTGCTCCGTCTGACTGTCTTTGGCCGCAGGGGCCGGCGGAGCTACGGCGGCCGGAGCCGCAGCGGCTACCACGGCAGACGCCGCCGGTAATCTCTTTTGTCTCTCAGCGCCCCGCGGAGCACTCCGTGGGGCGCTTTTCCTTCAATGGTTTTCCACACACCATACCGGCGCGAACCTTTGCATGAATTCTGAAGTATATAACTGTGCGGAGTGAGGATTCTGATATGCTGCATATTGCCATTGTCGATGATGATGCCGCCCAGCGAGAACATCTGCGGCTCATGCTGGAGCGCTATCAGGCGGAGCACCAGTATGAATGGACGGTGTCGGACTTTTCAGACGGCGCCGATCTGCTCGAACATTATGTCAATCAATATACCATCATCCTGCTGGACATCAAAATGGGAATTCTGGACGGTCTGGAGACTGCCCGCTGGATAAGGCTTCAGGACCCGGATGTCATTCTCTTCTTCATCACCAGCTATGCCCAGCACGCCACCGAGGGATACGACGTGGATGCCAAGGGCTTTCTGGTCAAGCCGGTGACCTATCCGCTCCTCTCCCGTCAGCTGGACCGGGCTATGTTAGCCCTGGAGCAGCAGTCGGAGCAGTACCTGATTCTGAACAACTCCCGGCAGATGCAGCGTGTTCCCCTCAAGTCCATTCTTTATATCGAGGGCGTGGGGCATTATGCGTACATCTATACGGAGCAGGGCAGGCTGATGGAGCTCATCTCCATGAAGGCACTGGAAGAGCAGCTGAAGGACGCCCCCTTTTTCCGGTGCAGCCCCAGCCTGATTGTCAATCTGGCGCGGGTGGAGTCCGTTCAGCAGTCTCTGGTAACAGTGGATGGGAAGGGGCTGACGGTGAGCCGTTCCCGGAAAAAGGCCTTTATGGAGGCGCTCAACCGATACATTGCCGGTATGGGCAGATAAGGAGGTGCAGCCTTGCTGGAACTCTTGTTTACGAATGCCAATCTCTCATCCGCCCTGCCTGCCATCCCGCGCCTGCTCACCGCGCTGTCTGAGTGGTTCTCCTGTCTGCTGATGGTTCTGGTCCTGCCCAAGCGGTTCCCCAGACTTCAGACCTGCCTGCTCCTGGCCGGGGCGCTGGTGATCCAGAGTATACTGCGCTGCTGCTATTTTGGCGGTTATACGCTCTTTTCCTTTCTGGGCCTGATGGTGCTGAACCTTCTCTTTATGCTGGCCGTCATCTATGCCTGCTGCAAGCTCCCTCTTTTCTCCCTGCTTGCCGCCTGGATGCTGGCATTTCTTGTAGCTGAATTTACCGCCTCTCTCACCTGGCAGGTCTGCGCGGTGTTCTTTTCCGCCCCTTCCATGGCTCAGCCCCGCGTGATGTGCCTGCTGCTCTTGCTCTTCGCCCTTGTGGGGCTTCCAATCTATTATCTCGGCCGGCACTTCTCGGAGGAAATTCTGTATACAGACCGCAAAACCCTGTTTCTGATGTGTACCGTCACCCCCCTCGCCTTTCTGATCAGCAATCTCTATGTGGTATTCAGGCAGGATATCTGGGTCAACAACAACCGCACCGATGTTTTCTTTGCTGTGAGTTGGCTGCGCCTGCTGGCTGACCTGTGCGGCATCATAGTCCTCTTTTCCCTGCTGAATATCAGCAAGCTCCGCCGGCTTGAGACCGATATGATCATCACAAACAAGATAATGGACGCCCAGTATCGCCAATATCTCTCCTTCCGGTCCACCAGCACCTACATCAGCCAGCAGTGCCACGACCTGAAGCACCAGATTGCGGCTCTGCGTACCTCCTGTTCCAGCGAGGAACGCGAGAACTACCTCTCGGAGATGGAGGAGGTCATCAACAGCTATCCGCTCTACGCCAATACGGGCAATCCGGTGCTGGACACCCTCATCACCCAAAAGCAGTTCTACTGCAAGGAGCATCAAATCCAGTTCAGCTACTCGGTAGACAGCCGTCTGCTCAGCTGGATTGAGCCCCGGGAGCTCTGTATTCTCTTCGGCAACCTGATCGACAACGCCCTGGAGAGCGTGTTGCAGATCTCCGACCCTGAACGCCGTCAGATTCTTCTGGAGGTCAAAAGCCAGCGGCAGCTTCTCAGCATCCGCATGGACAACTGCTGCGACCATCCGGTCGAGTTCCAGGGCGGCCTGCCCCGCACCACCAAGGAGGACAGGCAGCAGCACGGCTACGGCATGAAGAGCATCTCCCGTGTCATCAGCCGCTACGACGGCTCTCTGGATTGCTCCCTGGAAAACGGCTGGTTTGTCACCACCGTGCTCCTGCCCCTGCCGGATCAGCCTTAAAACGGCTTCTTTTGCCCGGGAGTCTCCTGTTTTCACACAGGAGACTCCTGAATTTTTTATTTTTTTATCCAGCTTCCACAATTTCGAACCGACTGTGCAGGAAAAACGACCGACTGTGAAATTCTCCATTCTCCTCTTCTGCCCTTCTGATATGCTGGAAACCAAGGGCCGGGGAAAGTGGCTATTCTCCGGCCATGTGTACAAAAAAGAGGAGGAAATGGAATGTTAAAACTCAATCTGAACGACATCCTGGCCGTTCTCCAGACCTGCGTGCCCCATCTTATCGCGCTGGCTGTGATCCTTGTGGTCCTGCTGGCCGTGATGGTCGCCGTGCGCAAGCTGCCCCAGGCCAAGAAGCGGATGATCCGCGGTACCAGCGGCGTGGCCATGGTGCTGGCGCTGGTCATCGTGCTCAACACCATCTGTGTGGGTCCCCTGTCCACCCTGCTGGACCTGGTGTCCGGCCACGGCACCATCACCGAGGCCTCCGCTGCTGAGGCCAACGAGCTGTGTGTCAACCTGGCGGAGGAGGGCATCGTCCTGCTCCAGAATGACGACAGCATGCTGCCTCTGGCCAGCGGTTCCAATGTAAACGTCTTCGGCTGGGGCTCTGTGGACCCTGTCTACGGCGGCACCGGCTCCGGTGCACTCTCCGATGACGTGGAAAAGGTGGACCTGCTCCAGGGTCTGGCCAACGCCGGTCTGAACACCAATGAGGCGCTGAGCCAGTTCTACCGGGATTACTGTGCCAAGCGTCCCGAACTGGGCTACGCCGCCCACAACTGGACCCTCCCCGAGCCTCCCGCCTCCACCTACTCCCAGGAGCTGCTGGAGGACGCCAAGGCCTTCTCTGACACCGCCATCGTGGTGCTCTCCCGCATCGGCGGTGAGTTTGCCGACCTGCCCACCGACATGGCGGTCACCCGCAGCAGCGAGGTGGAGAACTACACCGACAACTCCACCGAGTATCTGGACTTCCCCGACGGCACTCACTATCTGGAACCCAGCCAGTCCGAGAAGGACATGATCGACCTGGTCTGCCAGAACTTTGATAACGTCATTCTGGTCTACAACGGCGCCAACACCATGGAGCTAAGCATTGCCGACCAGTACAGCCAGATCAAGGGCGTCATCTGGTGCCCCGGCCCCGGCCAGACCGGCTTCAACGCTCTGGGCGAGATCATTGCCGGCCAGGTGAACCCCTCCGGCAAGGCCACCGACACCTTTGTCTATGACCTGGCCGCCACCCCCTACTTCAACAACATCGGCAACTTTGTCTATCAGAACGCCGAGGACTACTCCTTTGAGGGTGCCGGCCTGTTCGGCTCCGGCGCCACCATCCCCCACTTTGTCAACTATGTGGAGGGCATCTACGTAGGCTACCGCTTCTATGAGACTGCTGCCGAGGAGGGTCTCATCGACTACGACCAGACCGTCCAGTACTCCTTCGGCTCCGGCCTGAGCTACACCACCTTTGAACAGTCCATGGGCGAGCTCACCGTGGCGGACGATACCGTCTCCTTCGATGTCACCGTCACCAACACCGGCTCTGTGGCCGGTAAGGACGTGGTGGAGATCTTCTTCAATCCCCCCTACACCAACGGCGGCATTGAAAAGTCCTCTGTCAATCTGGTCCAGTTCGGCAAGACCGGTCTGCTCCAGCCCGGCGAGAGCCAGACCCTGTCCTTCTCCATCCCCCTGGAGGACATGGCCTCCTACGACTACCAGAACCACGGCTGCTATGTGCTGGAGGCCGGCAGCTACGGCATCTCCATCCGCAACGGCTCCCACACCGTCCTGGACGAGCAGGAGCTGACCGTATCCGCTGACATCGTCTATGACGAGAGCAACCCCCGCTCCAGCGACCAGCAGGCCGCTGTCAACGCCTTTGACTTTGCCGAGGGCAATGTGACCTACCTGTCCCGCGCCGACCACTTCGCCAATTACGAGGAGGCCGTGGCCGCCCCCACCGACTTCAACCTGCCCGACGAGGCCAAGAACGGCCTGTTCAACAGCTACAACTGGGACCCCAATGACTACAACAACCCCGATGACGTGATGCCCACCACCGGCGCCAGCAACGGCCTGGTTCTGGCTGACCTGCGCGGCAAGGACTATGACGATCCCATGTGGGACGACCTGCTGGATCAGATGACTGTTGCCGAGATGGACGACCTCATCGCTCTGGGCGGTTATCAGACCAAGGCGGTCAGCAGCATCGGCAAGGTGGCTACCGTGGACTGCGATGGCCCCGCCAACATCACCAACAACTTCACCGGCCTGGCCTCCATCGGCTTCCCCTCCGAGTGCATCATTGCCTCCACCTGGAACGTGGGGCTGGCTGAGCAGTTTGGCGTCAGCATCGGCAAGATGGCCGACGAGATGGGCGTGTCCGGCTGGTATGCCCCCGCCATGAACACCCACCGTTCCGCCTTTGACGGCCGGAACTTTGAGTACTACTCCGAGGACGGCGTACTGGCCGGCTATATCGGCGCCGCTGCCATCCGGGGTGCCCAGTCCCAGGGCGTCTACGCCTACATGAAGCACTTCGCCCTCAATGACCAGCAGATTGGCCAGAACGAGATGCTCTGCACCTGGTCCAACGAGCAGGCCATCCGTGAGATCTACCTCAAGCCCTTTGAGCTCAGCGCCAAGGTGGGCGAGACCGCCGCTGTCATGTCCTCCTGGAACTACATCGGCAACCAGTGGGCCGGCGCCTGCTCCAGCCTGCTCCAGACCGTCCTCCGGGGCGAGTGGGGCTTCCGCGGCATGGTGATCACCGACGGCTACCATTTCACCGGCTACATGGACTCCGACCGCGCCATCCGCAACGGCTCTGACCTGATGCTGAAGAACTTTGATGTGGAGACCAACCACGTCACCGATCAGAGCAGCGCCACCGGCGTGCTGGCTATGCGCAACTCCTGCCACAACATTCTCTACACCGTGGTCAACAGCCGCGCCTATGACGCCGCCAACGCGGACACCTCCATGCCCACCTGGCAGGTTGTCATGATTATTGTGGATGTGGCAGCCGCCATTGTCCTCATCGGCTGGGAGGTTCTCATCCTGCGCAGCTACAAGAAGCGCACCGCCTCCGCTGTCTGATTCCCCTCTTTGATATCCCCCTGCGTCCCCGTCTGCTTCCGGCAGACGGGGACTTTTTATGCGCCTGTTCAGCCCGGAGAATGGCTCCTCACAGGCTCTCTTTTCTTTTTTCCTTTTCCTGTTGACAAAAGAGGTTTGTCGCGATAAACTAGTCTCAGAAGGAGATTTGTCAGAACAAACCTCATAGAGAAAGGAGCCCCTGTCATGGACGATTATAAGCTGTTTGACGCCGAGTACCGGCTCATGGACCTGGTGTGGAGTGAGGAGCCGGTGAACTCCACGGCACTGTCCCGTATGTGTCTGGAGCGCTTCGGCTGGAAGAAGCCCACCACTTACAACCTCATCCGCAAGCTGTGCCAGCGGGGCTTCCTGAAAAACGAGGATGCCACCGTCACCGCCCTGGTACCCCGGCAGCAGGTGGAGCAGTACGAGAGCGAGGCGGTGGTGGAGAAATCCTTCGGCGGCTCCCTGCCCGCCTTCGTGGCCGCCTTCCTGCGTGGGAAGAAGCTCTCCCAGCAGGAGGCGGAGGAGCTGCGGCGAATGATTGAGGAGGCAGGCGATGAATAACCTGTTTTCCGCCGTGCTGCCCGACCTGTTTCAGGCGGTGCTGGTCATGAGCCTGACCGCCGCCGCCACAGCCTTGGCGGTGCTGCTCATCCGGGCTGTCATGCGGATACTGGAGGTCCCCCGTGCCATTGTATTTCTGCTGTGGGCGGTGGTGCTGTTCCGCATGGTGTGTCCTGTGTCCTTCTCCAGCAACTGGAGCCTGCTCTCTCTTTTCCCGGCAGCGGAGGAACAGGTGGCCGACTTCTCCGACGGCGACCTGAGCGGCAACCAGGTTATCTGGGACAGCCCCCAGAGCCACGATCGCTATCAGGCAGGCGTGAACGGCGGTGGAATCGTGGTCTCCCCTGCCCCGGAGGATGGCGGCGGGTCCTACGTGGTCACCGGGCCGGACGGTATCTCTCCCCCTGCCACCGTGGAGACCGGCTGGATGCCTGTGCTGTCCGTTATCTGGGTTCTGGGCGTGCTGGTGCTGTGGCTATGGAGCCTGCTGTCCTGGCTGCGCCTGCGGCTGAGGCTGTCCGCCGCCGTCCGCACCCCCGACGGCGCCTGGGAGAGCGACCGGGTGGACTCCCCCTTTGTGCTGGGCTTCTTTCCGCCCAAAATCTATCTCCCCCTGGGCCTGACCGGAGACACCCGGCGGTATGTCATGCTTCATGAGCGCTCCCACATCCGCCGCGGGGACCATATCGTCAAGGTGCTGGCCTTTCTGGCCCTAGCGGTCCACTGGTTCAACCCCCTGCTGTGGGTGAGCTGGTTCCTCTCCTGCCGGGACATGGAGGCCGCCTGTGACGAGGCCGTCCTCCGCCGCAGCCCGGAGGATATCCGAAAAAATTATTCTTCCGCTCTGCTCTCCCTGGCCGCCGCCCACCCGCTGCGGGTGCCTCTGGCCTTCGGTGAGAACGACGTAAAGGGCCGGGTAAAGGGCGCACTCCGGTGGAAGCGGCCCGCCGCCGCCCTGGTGGCAGTAGCTCTGATTGCGCTGCTGGTCTCCTGCTACATGCTGGCCGCCAATCCCGCCCAGGTACCTGAAACCGCCCCTGAGCTGACCCTCACGGTGGAGGGCACCTCCATTACCCTCTCCCCCGAAACCGACGCCCTCGACTGGGACAGCACGCCCCTCCTCACCGGCTCCACCCACACCTCCGTCCAGCTCTCTGTGCCCGGAATTCCCCCGGTCAGTCTGGATGGGACAGACTCTCTTCTCTCCAACGCGGAGCCCACCCCCATGTCCCGTAATTTGCAGTTAAGAGAGGACGGTTCCGCCGCCTTTTCCCTCTCATCCCGTTCCGATGCCGGCGGCACAGGCACTGAGCTGCGCGGCTTTGTCATCACCGCCCGCTGGGGCAGCGGCGTCCGGACTCTCACCGCCCGGTATTCCTTCCGGGTACGGATGCCCTCTGTCCTGACTGGTGTGGATCGGGAAGCTCCCGCCGTAGTGGCAGGCGGTCAGGAGCTGTCCCTGCGGAACAGTTCTCCCTTCTCCACCCTGCGGGACACCCAGCCCCTGGTCCTCACCGATGGGGATGCCCTCATCGCCCTTTCCCATCCCACTGATGCAGTGGGGTACACGGTGGAGCTCTATGCCCTGGACGGAAGCAGCTACACTGAGGTGGGCGCACCCCTGAGCCAGCTGAACGCTCAGTCTGTGGACGAAAGCGCCGATCTTGCCCCCAGCTCGGCCTTCCGTCTCCCCGGGAATATCCCCGACGGCCTGCTGGGGCTGCGGCTGACCTACCAGTACCCCAGCGGCGTGACCAAGAGCTGGATTGGCCTGCTGGGGCTGGGAGATGCCGTATCCTCCGAGCCGCTCACCACCCAGACTGAGCCGCTGCCGGCGGATCTGACCGCCGCCGACCTGCCCGACCCGGACAACCTGTATATCGGCAGTGTGAAGCGCTCCTTTGACGACCCTCAGGTGTGGGAGACCTACCCCATCCGCATTCTGGGCGACCTGCCCGAGGCGGACATCACCCTCTATGGCTTCAACGAGAAAGTCGCCGGACGGAGCGGCATGCTCCTGCGCCAGGGGGAGCAGGTGGCCTACTATCCTAACCTCACCTACAATACCGGCCCCCAGATTCTTCCCGCCACCCTGGCTCTGGCTGACTACGACGGGGATGGCGCGGAAGAGCTGGCCGCCGTGGTGTCCGACGGAACCGGGACAGGGGTCAGCACCTGGGACCTTCACATCTTCCAGCTCCAAAGCAGTGCCTTCGGCCAGGTTGCCAGTTTCTCCTGGGAGGACCTGGGCCAGGCGGTAAATGACCAGCTGGACAGCTCCGCCCGCCGGGATGGGGACAGAGCCCTTCTCACCATCAGCTGGCCCAAAGGGCAAGCGGAGTGTGACATTACCGACCTGACCGACCCGTCGGAGGACCTGTCCGGGATAAAAGCGGCGTCCGGCTGGATCAACTCCTTTGACCTGTCCACCGTGCCCATCCGGGCCACCTATGAGCTGATGGTCCGGAACACGCTGGGCTATGCGGCCAGCTATGCCGCCGAGGTGTCCTTTGACGGCTCCGCCTTCCGCCTGGACCCGGGCTCCAGCACTCTGACCCTCTACCCTTCTGTGCTGCCCGACGCACCGGTGGACGCCTGGGCGGAGGACACCGGCAATTATGCCGTTGAGCACACTCCCACCCGCTCGGAGATTCTCTCGGAGTACGGCTTTGACTGGGGGGATATGTATTATGTCTACTGTACCCCGCAGGACGGCACCCTGCAGCTCCAGCTCTGGTTCGACCCTGAGACGGGCAAGGGCTGCGGCTTCCGGTATGTCTGGGAGGGGGCCGACGGTCCCCTGGCGGTCCCCTATATCTACGCCTTCGGGTTCCACGGCACCACCGCCCCCACAGCGTGGGACGACCCCTACGCCTGCGGCCTGCTGGGCAACGCCGATGCCTACTCTGTCCTGACCCCCTGGGGCACCGACGGCTCGGAAGTGGTGTCCGGTTTCCGCTCCCAGTATTCCTACCGGGCAGACGGCAAGCCGGAGGAATTCCAGGGCACCGGAACGGATGAATCGGGCAATCAGGTGGATGTTCTGGACGTGACCTTCTCCTATTGGGACGACGGTTCCCTCCTGTCCAAGTCCTATTTCCACAATCAGATGCTCTTCGGCACCACCTACTTCAGCACCGAGATGTATTACACCTCCCATGAGCGCCTGGCCTATGCCCGCACCTACATCACCCACGGCAGCCTGCAGTTCTTCTATCTCTACAACGGGGAAAATACCTCCCCCTCCTACTGCCTCCTGCTGGATGACAACGCCGGGCTCTATTTCCCCACCATGTTTACCTACTGACCCCTCCGGCCCGCCGCGCTCCCCGGCGGGCCGGAATTTTTCTGTTATCTGCCGAATAAATCCGTTCTGTTTTTCGTCATAAAGGATAGGAAAGAGAGGAGGACGGCCCATGACGGAACATCAGCTCAACAGCTCATTCTCCGCGCTGCGGAACGGGGATCGGGAGGCCTTCCACACCCTCTATGAGGTCCTGTCCCCGCCGGTTTACACCGTGCTCCTCCGGCTGGTGGGAGACCGGCAGAGCGCCGAGGACCTGCTCCAGGAGACCTTTCTCAGGCTCTACCGGCAGCCGCCCGGTCCGGAGGTGACCCACCCCAGGGCCTGGGTCTTTCAGGTGGCCCGCAATCTGGCGGTGGACCACCTCCGCGCCCGCAAAGACGCGCTTCCCCTGGAGGACGGCAGCCTGCCCATCCCACAGGCAGATCTGGACCTGGGGCTGGACGTGGAGGCCGCACTAAACAGGCTCTCATCAGAGGACCGCCTGCTGGTGAGCCTGCACCTCAACGGCGGGCTCCGGTTCCGGGAGTGCGCCCATCTGCTGGGCATTCCTCTGGGCACGGCCCTGCGGCGCTACCACACCGCCATCGGGCGGGTGCGGGACTATCTGAACGGATGACGATTGGAGGTAACCATGAAACTGCGTTATATGTTTCTCTCACTGCTCCTTCTGGCGGCGCTGGCTTTACCAACTGCCAGCGCCGAGGCGGCGGTCCCAACAGACTCCGCCATTGCCGCCGCGGACAGCACCGACAGCGTGTCCTCTACCTCCTGCCGCTGGTCCCACGCCCAGCTCATGGAGGTCTACAACGAGCTCTCCGAACTGGTGGGAACAGCGGGCAATCCAATTGTCACCTTAGGCCTGGGCAGCCGGGGCAATGGCCTCAATACAGACGGCGCGCCCTGTATCCACTGCATCCAGGTCACTATCACCACCCTGAACGGCCAGGAGGCGGCGGAAGCCTATGCCGACTACCTCCGTGCAGAATACGGCGACATGGTAGAGCTGTCGGTAGGCCCTTATGAAATCTCCTTTACCCCTGGTACAGACGCTCCCGTCCTGCCCCAGCCCTTCCTCCCCAACCGCCAGAGTAGCTCCCCCTTCTCCTGGTCTCTCGTCCCCCTCCTGTTCCTGCTGGTGCTCTTCCTGGCCTTCCCCCTGCGCCGGATGCTGCTCCAGCCCGCCGGACGGCCGCCGGTGTCAGGCATCGCCCGCCCCATGACCCGCCGCCGCGCCGCACAGGCAGTGCGGGAAAGCGGCGCCCTGCCCTGCCCAGCCGTCTGGACCGCTATCCAGCGAGAGTTGGATTGCTGACATTTTTCGTTCCAATTCGTATTTTAGATTCCATAATATACATTTTGTATTCTATTTTCTCCCTTTTTCCCGCCGCTGGACTTCCGTCCTTGCGGCCTGCCGCTCCAGGCTGTATAATGAGGGCAGCATCCGTCTATTTGTGCGGCGACCGCCGCACGGGAAATAAAGGAGTGTTATGATGAGCGGCTATCAGATTATTACCGACGCCACCGCGGACCTGACCGAGGCCTGGGCCAGCCAGATTGGCGTGGAGATTATCCCCATGGAGTGCCAGCTGGGCGGCGTGCCCTACACCTTCGGCCCCGGGGGCAACATCACCGGCGAGGAGTTCTTTGCCGGAATGCGCGGGGGCAAGATGGGCTCCACGTCCCAGATCAACCCCACTGTCTATGAGGAGCACTTTACCCGCTGCCTGGACCAGGGGCTGGACGTGCTGTACATCTGCTTCTCCTCTGGTCTGTCCGGCACCATCCAGGCGGCGAAAATCTGCATGGAGGACCTGCGGGAGAAGTACCCCGACCGGACGCTGATCTGTGTGGATTCCCTGGCCGCCTCTGCCGGCGAGGGCCTGCTGGTGACTGAGGCTGCGGCCCGGAAGGCCGCTGGTCTGAGCCTGGAGGAGCTGGCCGCCTGGGTGGAGGACCACAAACAGAATGCGGCCCACTGGTTCACGGTGGAGGACCTGAACCACCTGCGCCGGGGCGGGCGCATCTCCGCCGCCACCGCCGTGGTGGGCTCCGCCCTGCAGATTAAACCCGTAATGCACTGTGACAGTGAGGGGCACCTGACCAACACCGCCAAGGCCCGTGGCCGCAAGAACTCCCTGCTGGCCCTGGTGGACCACATGGACAAGGACTGGACCCCGGATCTGAGCCGTCAGGTGTTCATCTGCCACGGCGACTGCCTGTCCGACGCGGAGTTCCTGAAGGCCACCGTTCTGGAGCGGCACCCCGACGCGGAGGTCACCATCTTCCACATGGGCCCCATCATCGGCGCCCACACCGGTCCCGGCGTCATGGCCCTCTCCTTCTGGGGCACCGGCCGCTGACCGCAATCCATATACAGAAAACGCCCGCCGCGCATCTGCGCGGCGGGCGTTTTGTCTGTTTATCCCACGTCCTCGAACTGGGAGTTGTAGAGGCCGGCGTAGAAGCCGCCCTTGGCCAGCAGCTGTTCATGGTTGCCCTGCTCCACGATGTCGCCGTCCTTCATCACCAGGATGAGGTCGGCGTTCTTGATGGTGGAGAGCCGGTGGGCGATGACAAAGCTGGTGCGGCCCTTCATCAGGTTGGCCATGGCGTCCTGGATGAGGTGCTCGGTTCGGGTATCCACCGAGGAGGTGGCCTCATCCAGAATCATGATCTTGTTGTCGGCCAGGATGGCCCGGGCGATGGTCAGAAGCTGCTTCTGGCCCTGGGAGATGTTGGTGGCGTCCTCGTTGAGCTCCATCTGGTAGGCCCCGGGGAGGGTCTGGATGAAGTGGTGGACGTGGGCGGCCTTGGCGGCGGCGATGACCTCCTCATCGCTGGCATCCAGGCGGCCGTAGCGGATGTTCTCCATGATGGTGCCCTTGAACAGCCAGGTGTCCTGGAGCACCATGCCGAAGGTCTCCCGCAGGTCGGCCCGGCGGAACTCCCGCACGTCGTGGCCATCCACCCGGATGGCGCCAGAGTTGACGTCGTAGAACCGCATGAGCAGCTTGACCATGGTGGTCTTGCCCGCGCCGGTGGGGCCAACGATGGCCACCATCTGGCCCGGCTCCACGTGGGCGGAGAAGTCGTTGATGATGATCTTGTCGGGGTTGTAGCCGAAGTGGACGTGGTCAAAGTCCACGCCGCCCTTCACGTCGGCCAGAGAGGCGGGCTGGGCGGGGTCGGCGGTCTCCTCCTCCTCGTCCAGGAACTCAAAGACCCGCTCGGCGGCGGCGGCCATGGACTGGAGCATGTTGGAGACCTGGGCAATCTGGGTGATGGGCTGGGTGAAGTTCTTCACGTACTGGATGAAGGCCTGGATGTCGCCCACCTTGATGACCCCGGCCACAGCCAGCATGCTGCCGGACACGGCCACGGCCACATAGCCCAGGTTGCCCACAAAGTTCATGATGGGCTGCATCATACCGGAGAAGAACTGGCTCTTCCAGGCGGACTGGAACAGGATGCGGTTGGTCTCGTCAAATCTGGCCTTGACGGTCTCCTCCTGGTTGAAGGCCCGGATGACGTTGTGGCCGGAGTAGCACTCCTCCACCTGGCCGTTGATGTGGCCCAGGTACTCCTGCTGGGCCTTGAAGTACTTCTGGGAGTGCTTTACCACGATGCTGATAAGCAGCATGGACACGGGCAGGATGATGACGGCGATGAGGGTCATCAGGGGACTGATAGTGAGCATCATGATGAATACACCGATGATCATGGTCACCGAGGTGATAAGCTGGGTGATGCTCTGGTTGAGGCTCTGGCCCATGGTGTCCACGTCGTTGGTGATGCGGGAGAGAACCTCGCCCACGGTACGGGACTCAAAGTACTTCATGGGCATGCGGTTGATCTTTTCCGAGATATCCCGGCGCATGCGGTAGGCCATCTTCTGGGCGATGCCGCTCATAATCCAGCCCTGGATGGAGCCGAAGAGGGCGGCGATGAGGTACATGCCCAGGAGGAAGAGGAGGATCTGGGCGATGCGGCCGAAGTCGATGCCGCCGGTGCCGCTGATTTTGGCCACCAGGCCGTTGAACAGCTCGGTGGTGGCGTTGCCCAGGATTTTGGGGCCAAAGATGTTGAACACGGTGGAGCACGCCGCGAAGAGGAGCACAAAGAGCAGTCCGATCTTGTACCGGCCCATGTAGGCCAGGAGCTTGCCGATGGTGCCCCTGAAGTCCTTGGCCTTCTCGCCGGGCCGCATGCCGCCGTGGCCCATGCCTCCCATGGGGCCCCTGCGGGGCGGAGTGTGTTTTGTCTCGTTCATGCTCCCTCACCTCCCAACTCAGCTGCGGAGAGCTGGCTTCTTGCGATTTCCTGATAGGTGGGACAATTCTTCATCAGCTCCTCGTGGGTGCCGATGCCGGCGATCTTGCCCTCGTCCAGCACCACGATCTGGTCGGCGTGGAGGATGGTGGAGATACGCTGGGCCACGATGATGACGGTGGCGTCCTTGACCTTCTCGTTGAGGGCCCGGCGGAGGATCACGTCGGTCTTGTAGTCCAGTGCGGAGAAGGAGTCGTCAAAGAGGAATACTCTGGGATTCTTGGCGATGGCCCGGGCGATGGACAGCCGCTGCTTCTGGCCGCCGGACACGTTGGTGCCGCCCTGGGCGATGGGGGTCTGGTAGCCGTCGGGCTTGGAGTCGATAAACTCCTTGGCCTGGGCGATCTCCGCCGCCTCCTCCATGGCCTGGTCGGTGATGTCCGCGCCGCCGAACTTCAGGTTGGACTCGATGTCACCTGAGAAGAGCACGCCCTTCTGGGGCACATAGCCCAGCAGCTCGTGGAGCTTGTGCTGGGACAGATCCCGGATGTCCACGCCGTCCATGGTGATGCGGCCGTAGCTCACATCAAAGAACCGGGGGATCAGGTTCAGGAGGGTGGACTTGCCCGAGCCGGTGGAGCCGATGATGGCGGTGGTCTGGCCGGGCTGGGCGGTGAAGGTGATGTGCTCCAGCACGTCGGCGCCCGCGTCGGGGTAGCGGAAGGACACGTCCTCAAAGGCCACCACGCCCTGCCACTGCTCCCTGGTGTTGTCCTTCACCTTCCGCTTGTCCCGGATGACCGGCTTGGTCTGGAGCACCTCGTCGATACGTCCGGCGGCCACGCTGGCCCGGGGCAGGAAGATAGCGATCATGGCGATCATGAGGAAGGACATGACGATCTGCATGGTGTAGGTGATAAAGGCGATCATGTCGCCCACCTGCATGGTGCCCGCGTCGATGCCGTGGCCGCCGTTCCACACAATCAGGATGGACACGCCGTTCATCAGCAGCATCATCATGGGCATCATGAAGGTCATGACCCGGTTGGTGAACAGCTGGGTCTTTTTCAGGTCCAGATTGGCCAGGTCAAAGCGCTTCTCCTCGTGCTTCTCCCGGCTGAAGGCCCGGATGACGGGCAGGCCGGTGAGGATCTCACGGGAGACCAGGTTCATCTTGTCCACCAGGGTCTGCATCCGCTTGAACTTGGGCAGGGCCAGGCTCATGAGCAGAGCCACCAGCACCAGGGCGGAGCCCACGGCCACGGCGATAATCCACTCCATGCCGGTGTGGGTGGTGGCCACCTTGATGATGCCGCCGATACCCAGGATGGGGGCGTAGATGACGATGCGCAGCATGAGCACCACAACCATCTGCACCTGCTGGATGTCGTTGGTGGAGCGGGTGATGAGGGACGCGGTGGAGAACTTGTCAATCTCGGTGTTGGAGAAGGACATGACGGTCTTGAACACATCGCCCCGCAGGCTCATACCCAGCTGGGCGGCGGTACGGGAGGCCAGCAGGCCAACCAGGATGGCTGCCACGGCCATCAGCAGGGCGATGCCCAGCATCCTGCCGCCGGTGGAGAGCAGATAGTTCATCTGGATCTGGTCCAGATCCAGGCCCATGGCGGCGTACTCCTCCTTGACGAAGAGGAGGGCCTTCTGCTCCACGATCATGTCGGACTGGCTGCCGAACTGCTCCATGGCCTGGTCTGCCATGGCCTCCAGCTGCTCCAGAGTCATCTGGCCGGAGGTCAGCATGGCCTGGAGGGTGGCCGCGTCCATGCCCTGCTCCTCCATGGCGGAGAGCATGAGCATGGGCATACCGAATACCTCGTCCAGCTCCTCCAGGGTGCTCTCATTTACGCTGTTCCGGTACCAGATGCCGTCCTCACCCAGGGTGTAGGCGGCCTCTACCTTGTTCCAGTCGTCCTCTTCCATGAAGAGCTTCAGATTCTCCATGGTCTCATCCCGGATCTGGTCGGGGGCAGCGTGTTCAATGCCACCCTGCTGGATGCCGATGTCCACAATATCCGATGTGTACTGGGGCAGGCTCAGGTCGCACCAGGCCTGCACCACCAGCAGGAGCATAATGGCCAGGATAGGCCATTTCACCTGCTTGAGATAGCGAATCAATTTCAGCACTGCTCTGTCTCCTTTGCTCGTTCGTCCTCCAGAATGTCGGAGAACTGGTTCCACAGGTCAATCATGGTCTGGACGTTCTCCAGCCCCATTCTATCCACAACACGGTCCAGAAATGTGGAAAGCCGCGCCGCCGTCCGGTTCCAGGCCTCCTCTCCCTGCTCTGTGAGGAAAATGTAGGTGTTGCGCCGGTCGTTCCGGTCAATCCGCCGCTCGATAAGGCCCTTCTCCTCCATGGCGCGCAGCATCCGGGAGGCCCCCGGTGTGGACACCCGGGTGCACTGGGCCAGCTCCCGGACGTGCATCCCCTCGGGGTGGGCCTTCAGGTGCTCCCGCAGCATGGACAGCCCGAAGAACTCTCCCTGGGTCAGGCCCTCCATCTCGATGATCTGCCCGGTGTTCACCTTTCCGAACCGGTGCAGCGCCCGGAACAGGGCCCGTTCTGTCTCTCTGTGCTCCAATCTCTCACCAACTTTCTTTGCTAACTGTTAACAACGTTATTATTTAATCACGTTATGATATCATACGCGCCGGGCTTCATTCTGTCAACCGCATTGTGCACAAAAAAATCCATTCTCAGTACCATTCACTTTGTCTCATGCCCGGAAACGCCTCTCCGCCAGTGCTTTCCGTCTCTGTATTTTTTATGTCAACGACAGATATACAAAAGCCCCCTGGACTGCATCCGCAGTCCAGGGGGCAAAGCTGCTCTGTTTTGTTTTAGATCCGCTTCCACTCCACGCCGTTGGGGGTGTCCTTGATCTCCACACCCATGGCCTTGAGCTGGTCACGGATGGCGTCGGCCTGAGCCCAGTTCTTCTCCTTCTTGGCCTGCGCCCGCTGGGCGATGAGGGCCTCGATCTCCTCGGCGCCCTCCACGGGGGCGGACTCCTTCTCCTTCAGGGCGGCGGCACGGCCCAGCAGGTCCAGACCCAGCACCTTGTCAAAGTCGGCGATGATGGCCCGCTTGGTGGCGTCGCTCACGTCGGCCTTGAGAGCGTCGTACACGGCAGTCACGCCCAGGGAGGTGTTCAGGTCGTTGCCCACGGCCTCGATAAAGGCGGCTCTGGCGGCGTCCACGGCGGCCTGGTCCACGTCTCCATCCTCGCTCAGGGCGGCCACACGGGCCACCAGCTTGTCGTATGCTGCCTTGGCATTGTCCAGGTTCTCCCAGGAGAACACCAGGCCCTTGCGGTAGTGGGACTGGAGGCAGAAGAGACGGTAGACCAGGGGGTCGTAGCCCTTCTCCTCCAGCAGGGACACGGTGAGGAATTCGCCCTTGGACTTGCTCATCTTGCCGTTGCTGGTGTTCAGGTGGTGGACGTGCATCCAGTACTTGCACCAGGGGTGGCCCAGGTAGGCCTCGGACTGGGCGATCTCGTTGGTGTGGTGGGGGAAGGCGTTGTCAATGCCGCCGCAGTGGATGTCCAGGTACTCGCCCAGGTACTTCATGGAGATGCAGGAGCACTCAATGTGCCAGCCGGGGTAGCCCACACCCCAGGGGGAATCCCACTTGAGGGCCTGGTCCTCGAACTTGCTCTTGGTGAACCACAGGACGAAGTCAGCCTTGTTGCGCTTGTTCTGGTCCTCCTCCACGCTGTCCCGGACGCCCACGGCCAGATCCTCCTCGTCGTGGTCGTTGAAGACGTAGTACTGCTTGAGCTTGGAGGTGTCGAAGTAGATGTTGCCGCCGGCGGGGTAGGCGTAGCCCTTCTCCAGCAGGGAGGTGATGACCTTGATATAGCTGTCGATCATGCCGGTGGCGGGCTGGACCACGTCGGGGTACTTGATGTTCAGCTTCTTGCAGTCGGAGAAAAAGGCGTCGGTGTAGAACTTGGCGATCTCCATGACGGTCTTGTGCTCCCGCTGGGCGCCCTTGACCATCTTGTCCTCGCCGGTGTCGGCGTCGGAGGCCAGGTGACCCACGTCAGTGATGTTCATGACCCGGGTCACATCATAGCCGTCGTACCGGAGGAACTTCTCCAGCACATCCTCCATGATGTAGGAGCGCAGGTTGCCGATGTGGGCGAAGTGGTACACCGTGGGGCCGCAGGTGTACATGGACACCTTGCCGGGCACGTGGGGGACAAACTCCTCCTTGGTGTGGGACAGGGAATTGTAGAGCTTCATATCCTGATATCTCCTTGTTTTTATAGATTAAAGATTTCCGTTTTTGGCCTGCTGGTCGATGAACTGCTCCAGCCACTCCAGCCGAGAGGACAGGGCCTGGAGCTCCTTCTGCACCGGGTCGGTGACGTGGATCTGGTCCACCTTGGAGGCGTAATCCACCTTCTCGCCGGCGATGCGCACCACCCGGGCAGGCACGCCCACAGCGGTTGCATCGGGGGGAATCTCAGTGAGCACCACTGCGTTGGCCGCGATGCGGGAATTATCCCCCACCTTGAAGGGACCCAGTACCTTGGCTCCGGCGGACACCATCACATTGTTGCCCAGGGTGGGGTGGCGCTTGCCGTGGTCCTTGCCGGTACCGCCCAGGGTGACGCCGTGGTAGATGAGGCAGTCGTCCCCGATCTCGGCGGTTTCGCCGATGACGATGCCCATGCCGTGGTCGATGACCAGCCTGCGGCCGATCTTGGCCCCGGGGTGGATCTCAATGCCGGTCCAGCAGCGGCTCCACTGGGACACGCACCGGGCCAGGAAAAAGAGCCTGTGCCGGTAGAACCAGTGGGCAATGCGGTGGTAAATGACGGCGTGTACGCCCGGGTAGAGCAAAAATATCTCCAGGCGGCTGCGGGCCGCCGGGTCACGGGCCTGATAGGCCCGCAGGGTCTCGCCGAGTCTGGTCATGGAATACCTCCTGTCCATCCGCCTGTCCGGCGGGAGATAAAAGAAAACGCCTCCTGTGCCCAAAGGGCACAAGAGGCGATTAAAAACCGCGGTTCCACTCTCGTTTCTCACTCAAAGGCCGATGACGGGGCCAGCCGGAGGGCATCCACATCCCTCTCGCTCCCGGATGCACTTCGCGCGGGGTTCCCGCGGGACCGCTCTCAGCCGGTGACGGTCCCTCTCTGGCCGGTAAGGCCTGCGCTACTCTTTCCGTTCCTCGCGATATTCAGCCCGGGCAGAATCCTCCGCCGGTATAGTTCATTATACTATCACGGCGTCTTCGGTGTGTCAAGGGCGGCGTGTCCCTTTAAATCAGGACGTATTTGAGCACAAAGAGCACCGCCAGCACATACATGGCGGGGCTGATCCTGCGGCGGTTTTCCCGGCCGGCAGCGGCGTGGATGACCACGTAGGAGATGACGCCCAGGGCAATGCCCTCGGAGATGGAGTACAGGAAGGGGATGGCCAGGAAGCAGAGGAAGGCGGGGATGGCGTCGGCCAGATCGTTGAAGTCCACCTTGAGGATGGAGGCTGTCATCATAAAGCCCACCACAATGAGGGCGGGGGCAGTGGCAAAGGAGGGCACAGCCAGGAACAGGGGGGACAGGAACAGGGCCACTCCGAACAGGCCGCCGGTGACCAGGGCGGTCAGGCCGGTGCGGCCGCCCTCGGCCACGCCTGCGGCGCTCTCGGCGAAGGTGGTGACGGTGGAGGTGCCCAGCACGGCGCCGGCGGTGGTGCCGATGGCGTCGGAGAGCAGAGCGCCTCTCAGCCGGGGCAGGCGCCCCTGCTCATCCAGCATATCCGCCTTGGAAGCGATGCCGATGAGGCCGCCCATGGTGTCAAACACGTCCACAAAGAGCAGCGCGAACACCACAACCGCAAAGTCGGGGGTCAGCAGGGCGCTGAAGTCCATCTGGCCCAGGGTGGGCATCAGACTGGGTACGGCGATGCCGCCGGAGAAGTCGGGCAGCACACTGCCCAGCACCGAGGGGTCATACAGCCCGGTGAGCTGACAGAGGATGCCCAGGGCCCAGGTGGCCAGGATACCCCACAGGATATTTCCCTTCACCTTCCGCACCACCAGGATGCCGGTGATGAGCACGCCCACCATAGCCAGCACCACGGTGATGCCAACGGTAGAGAAGTCGGCTCTGTTGTCGGCGAAGCTGTACATCTCCACCAGGGTGGAGCCGTCCACCACCAGCTTGCAGTTCTGCATGCCGATGAAGGCGATAAACAGTCCGATACCCGCCGAGACGGCGTGTTTGAGGGACATTGGGATGGCGTTGAACACCGCCTCCCGCACCCGGGTCAGGGAGAGGAGGATGAAGATGACGCCCTCTACAAATACGGCGGCCAGGGCCATCTGCCAGCTGTACCCCATTTTGAGGACCACAGTGTAGGCAAAGTAGGCGTTGAGACCCATGCCCGCCGACAAAGCGAAGGGGTAGTTGGACAGGAACGCCATACATACGGTGGCAATCAGAGAGGCCAGACAGGTGGCGGTGAACACCGCGCCCTTGTCCATGCCCGCATCCCCCAGAATCATGGGGTTGACGGCCAGAATATAGGCCATAGTCACAAATGTGGTGACGCCCGCCACAACTTCGGTTTTTACGCTGGTGTTCCGCTCCCTGAGCCGGAACACCCGGTCCAAAACGCCTCCCTGTGTCTCCATGCGCATTCTCCTCCCTGCCGGTAAAGCCGGTTTGTCAACAGACATTAGTATAACAGGGTGGAAAGAGTTGTCAAGTATTCCACCTCTCTCCCCTTTTTGCACTCCTCAGATGCTTTTTTGCCCCTTGTCAACCTGAGGTTGACAGATTTCCAGTCTGTATCGCTTGAGGAACCCCCCTCTTTTTGGTACACTGAAACCAGAAAAAAGGCCGTCATCCCCCGGTGTGCGGGACGGCGGACGTTGGAATAGAAGGAGGTTCTCTATGGAACTGAATGAACGGATTGCCGCAGCCCGCCGGGCGGCAGGCATGTCCCAGGAGCAGCTGGGGGAAGCCCTCGGGGTGTCCCGCCAGGCTGTGAGCAAGTGGGAGAGCGGTCAGACCAAGCCCGACCTGGAGGCGGTGGGCAAGATGTGCGAGCTCTTCCATCTGTCCGCTGACTACCTGCTGCTGGGGCGGGAGGAGAAGAAAGATGACGGCTCCGCCGCTCAGGCCCAGCCCAAGGCTCAGACGACGCCCGGCGGCTACTCTCTCATCCTGGTAGACACCAATCCCAGCCCCTGGGAGACCCGCCGTATCCTGCGCAACAGCGGCATGTCGGAGGAGGATGTGGACCGGATGGTCCCCCTTCTGCCCGTGGCTCTGGCCTCCGGCCTGACGCTGGAGGAGGCCTACCGCCGGGCCAAGGACTTTGAGAGCTGCGGCCTGGTAAAGGTCATCCGGGACGAGAGCGCTCAGAGCCAGGAGTCCATGCTCCAGGCGGACCCTATCGAAGCCCCGGAGGAGAAGCGGGGCGGCCTGGGGTTCGGCGGCACAGTGCTGGCGGTCATGCTGGGCGTTATTCTGGCCCTGCTGCTCATGTCTCTTTTCTAAGGGATAACGCCATTCCGCTGGCTCTCATCCTCCTCACCGCATCCCTGTACTGGCTCAGCCGTCTGGTGCTCACCGGCCTGCCGGGAGCTGCAGGCCGCTTCTTCGCCTGGTACTTCCACGACATTCTGGCAGGAGCCATGATTCTCTCCCTGGCCAACCTGCTGCTGTCCGCCGGACGGCTTCCGCCCCTCACCAGAGCGCTGCCCGCTGCCGCCTTCCTGCTCCTGTGCGGCCTGTTTTGGGAGTATGTCTCCCCCCTTCTGATTTCCGGCTCGGTGTCCGATCCGCTGGACCTGCTGGCCTATCTGTCGGGTGGCCTGGCCCTCCTGCCCCTTCTCCGCCTTGCCCGGCAGCAGAGCCGGTGATAAAATAGAACTGAGTCCCTTCCACTCCAATGATTTTGAAAAAGAGGTGTGCAATATGGCGCTGATTCGCTGTCCTGAGTGCGGCAAGGAGATCTCCGACCTCTCCTCCGCCTGTGTCCACTGCGGCTATCCCCTGTCCCAGCTGCCCGACGACGCCCCCGCCTGCTCCCTGGTGCTGCTGGACGCCCAGCCGGGAGAAAAGATGGTGCTCCAGAACCTCTGCCGGGATTTCCACATGTCTCAGGCCGAGGCGGAGCAGTGCGTGGCCAACCTCCCCGCTGTCCTGCTCAAGGGCGTGCCCGCCTCCAAGGCCTACGAGGCCGCCAGATGTTCCTTTGGCCCCTGCGGCATGGCCAAGGTGGTACGGGACAGCGACACCAGAAGCCCGGAAGCCATTCTCCAAGCCAAGCCTGTGGCGGATAACCAGACCATCCGCCGGGTGCGCCCCCTCACCTTCTGGTCCACGGTGGGTGCCATTCTCACCGCCTTTGCCCTGTGGTGGCTTATCAGTCTGGTGCTCTCCGTCATCGTGGCCTCATTCTAATCCGTCATATAAAAAGACCGGCCGCTCAGCTGAGCGGCCGGTCTTTTTTTGTATCACATATTCTTCCAGTCCATAACGTCCCGGTTTTTGATAAAGTACTCCACGCCGGAGTAGAGGGTGGTGAGGACAATGATGGTCATGACCACCGTGTCCACCACCGGATTGGGGAACACGAACATGACGCAGATGCCCACCATGGTGGAGGCGGTCTTGATCTTGCCGGACCATGCGGCGGCAATCACTCTCCCCCGCTCCACGGCGATGAGCCGCAGGGCGGTGACGGCAAACTCCCGGGCGATGACAATCAGCAGGGCCCAGGCGGGGAAGCGGCCGGTCTCCACGAACCACAGCATGGCGGCCATGACCAGCAGCTTGTCGGCCAGGGGGTCCATGAACTTGCCGAAGTCGGTGACCTGGTTGCAGTGGCGGGCGATGTAGCCGTCCACGAAGTCGGTGATGCTGGCCAGGATAAAGATGGCCAGGGCTACATACTGGCTGTTGGGGAAGCCCAGATAGAGCACCACCAGGAACAGCGGAATCATGACTACCCGGCTGAGGGTGAGCTTGTTGGCCGTATTCATCCCTTACGCCTCCTCAATCTCGCCCATCAGGTCGCCGTCCTCGGTGCCGGTGATGCGCACGTTGACAAAGGTACCGGCGGGCACCAGCCCGGCGGCGGTGAAGAACACCTTGCCGTCCACGTCGGGGGAATCGGCGTAGGAGCGGCCGGCGTAGCAGCCCATGTCGGGGTCAAAGCCCTCGCAGAGCACCTCCAAGGTCTCGCCCAGGCGGCTCTCGTTGAAGGCGTCCATCACGCGGGACTGGAGGTCCACCAGCAGCTCCACCCGGCGGGCGGCGGTGTCGGGGTCCACCTGGTCAGGCATGACGGCGGCAGGGGTACCCTCCTCGGGGGAGAACTGGAAGATGCCGGCCCGCTCAATGTGGGCCTCCCGCAGGAAGTCGCACAGCTCCTCGAACTCCGCCTCACCCTCGCCGGGCAGACCGGCGATGAGGGAGGTGCGCAGCACCAGGCCGGGAATCCGCGCCCGCAGCTTGTCCAGCAGGGAAAGAATCTCCGCCTTGGTGCCCCGGCGGTTCATGGACCGGAGCAGCCTGTCGTTGATGTGCTGGAGGGGGATGTCGATGTACTTGAGGATCTTGTGCTCGCTGGCGATGACGTCAATCAGGTCGTCGTCCAGCTCGTCGGGGTACAGGTAGTGCAGCCGCACCCAGTGGAAGGGCAGCTTGCACAGCTCCTTGAGCAGCTCGCCCAGCATCCGCTTCTTGTAGAGGTCGGTGCCGTAGCGGGTGATGTCCTGGGCGATGACGATGATCTCCTTCACGCCCCGGTCGGCCAGCTCCTTGGCCTCAGCGAGCAGGGACTCCATGGTCCGGCTGCGGTAGCGGCCCCGGAGATAGGGGATGATGCAGTAGGAGCATCGGTTGTCGCACCCCTCCGCAATCTTCAGGTAGGCGGTATAGGCGGGGGTGGACACCATCCGGGCACCATCCTCAATGGTGTGGTCGATGTCGCCGAAGAAGGTGGGCTGGTCGCCCTCCATGACGGACTCCACAGCGGGGACGATGTCGGTGTAGCTGCCGGTACCCAGCACGCCGTCCACCTCGGGCATTTCCTCCATCAGCTCGTCCTTGTATCGCTGGGACAGGCAGCCCGTCACCAGCAGCTTGCCCAGAGCGCCCTTGCTTTTCAGCTCGGCCAGCTCCAGGATGTTGTCAATGGCCTCGCTCTTGGCAGAGTCGATAAAGCCACAGGTGTTGAGGACGGCCACATCGGCCCCCTCGGGGTTGGCGACCACCTCGTGGCCCGCATCCCGGCACAGGGCCATCATCTGCTCGGTATTCACCAGATTCTTGGCGCAGCCAAGGGAAACAAACGCAATTTTATACTGATTCACAGCGTGTAACTCCTTCATCTGAACGTGAAGTACAGGATATCACGAAACGTACAAAATGAAAAGGGGAAAATGCCCCATTTTCCGGTTTTCCCTTGAATTTCTCTCTCTGCTCTCAAATGCTCTCGTCCTCGAAGGTCTCACCGTACCGGCTCAGGGCGGCGCGGATGTCCTCCCAGCGGTAGCCCCTTCGGGCCAGCGCGGCGGACAGCTTGCCCACCGTCTCCCGGTTAGCGGTGCGGCCCATGAGCTTGCGGCGGATAAAGGCATCCATGGCGTCTGTGGGGTCCTGGACCTCCTCCAATGCCTGGTCCCAGTACTCCCGGGGGACACCCCGCTTCCACAGCTCGTCCCGCAGCTTCCGCTCCCCGTAGCCCTTGGCGGCGTAGTGCCGGGCCACGGTGCTGGCGTACTCGGCATCGTTGAGGTAGCCCAGCTCCTCCAGACGGTTGGCGGCCTCCTCGGCCAGCTCCTCGGGGATGGGCTCCTTCTCCTTGTCACGGGGCCGGGTGGTGAGCTTGTCCACCAGCTCCTTCCGGGACATAGGCCGTCCGGACAAAAGCCGCAGGGCCTTTTCCTTCACCTCGCCCCGGCGGACGGCCTCCTCCAGCTGCGCCCGCAGTTCTCCGGTCAGCTCCATGCCGGAGTACAGCCCGAAGCAGGCCACCTCGTTCTCGGTCACCCGCAGGATAGTCCCGTCCTCCAGGTGGCACAGCCACCGGCCCTGAATCCGCTGTGAGGGCAGGAGTTTAGTTATCCTCATCCTCGAAGTCCTCGGCGGACACGTCCACCGCGCGGCCGGCGGCACGGGCGGCGGCCTTGGCCTGGTTGGGCATCAGCTTGTAGGCGTCCCGGCGGATGTCGGCCTCCAGCTTGTCGGCCACCTCCGGGTTGTCACGCAGGAACTGCTTGGCGGCGTCACGGCCCTGGCCCAGGCGCATGTCGCCCATGGCGAACCAGGAGCCGCTCTTCTGCACCAGGTCCAGCTTGACGCCCAGGTCGATGAGCTCGCCCACCTTGGAGATGCCCTCACCGTACATGATGTCGAACTCGGCCTCCCGGAAGGGGGGGGCCACCTTGTTCTTGACCACCTTGGCCCGGGTGCGGTTGCCGATAACCTCGGAGCCGCTCTTGAGGGCCTCAGTGCGACGCACGTCGATGCGCACGGAGGAGTAGAACTTCAGGGCGCGGCCGCCGGTGGTGACCTCCGGGTTGCCGTACACCACACCCACCTTCTCACGCAGCTGGTTGATGAAGATGACAATGCAGTTGGTCTTGGCGATGGAGCCGGCCAACTTACGCAGGGCCTGGCTCATGAGGCGGGCCAGCAGGCCCACGTGGGAGTCGCCCATGTCGCCCTCGATCTCAGCACGGGGGGTGAGGGCGGCCACCGAGTCCACCACCACCACGTCGATGGCGCCGGAGCGGACCAGGGCCTCGCAGATCTCCAGGCCCTGCTCGCCGGTGTCGGGCTGGGAGATGAGCATGGACTCGATGTCCACGCCCAGCGCACGGGCGTAGGTGGGGTCCAGGGCGTGCTCGGCGTCGATGAAGGCCACCTCGCCGCCCCGCTTCTGGGCCTCGGCGGCCACATGGAGGGCCAGGGTGGTCTTACCGGAGGACTCAGGCCCGTAGATCTCAATGATGCGGCCCTTGGGCAGGCCGCCGATACCCAGAGCCAGGTCCAGTGCCAGGGAGCCGGTGGGGATGGCCTCCACCACAATGTTGGCGTTGTCGCCCAGGCGCATGATGGAGCCCTTGCCGTAGGCCCGCTCGATCTGGGCCATGGCGGTCTCCAGAGCCTTCTTCTTGTCAGCGGCGGGCGCCGCGCTCTCCACGGCGGCTTTCTTCTTGTCTGCCATGTTGTGTATCATCCTTTCAGCGGGCGGACGTCCGCCCCGGTGTTGTTATTGGTTGGCCGTTCCCTTCACCACGCGCCAGATGCCGCCGGTGTCCTGGAAGGTCTCAATGTCCTCATAGCCGCAGAGGGCCAGAATCTGCTCCACGTCGGCGGCCTGGCCGATGCCCACCTCAAAGAGGAGCACGCCGCCCAGCCGGAGGGCAGTGCGCCACTTTTCGGCAATATCCCGGTAGAAGTCCAGGCCGTCGTCGCCGCCGTCCAGTGCCAGGTGGGGCTCGTAGTCCCGGACAGAGGTGTCCAGGCCGTCAATGTCCCCGGTGGGGATATAGGGCGGGTTGCAGGCGATGACGTCAAAATCCCACAGCTTGGCGGACGGCGCCTGCCGTGCGTCGGCTTGGACGCAGGTCACCCGGGCGTTGAGGTCGTTGCGCCGGATGTTCTGGCGGCAGATCTTCAGCGCCTCCTCCGACACATCAGCCAGCACGGCCCGGCACAGGGGGGCGTTGGCGGCCACCGCCAGGCCCACGCAGCCGCTGCCGGCGCACAGGTCCAGCACTCTGGCCCCCTCTCCGGCGGCACGGGCGGCCAGAATAGCCTGCTCGGCCAACACCTCGGTGTCCGCCCGGGGGATAAGCACGTCTCTGGAGATATCCAGGGGCAGGCCGTAAAACTCCCACTCGCCGATGAGGTAGGCCACCGGTTCCCCCGCCAGGCGGCGGTTCATCAGCTCCGCCACCTTGGCCTCCACCTCGTCGGAGGCGTAGAGGGACATATCCCGGAGGAACTGCTCCCTGTTTTTGCCTGCCGCAAAGCAGACCAGCTCTCTGGCCTCCAGCTGGGCGGCCTCCACACCGGCCGCCTTCAGCCTCTTCCGGGCGTCCAGATAGAGATTGTTATAGGTTGTTGCCACACACACTCACACACCTGTCTGTGTTTTCTCTCTTTCTTTGTCACGCTGTATCTGCTCACGGCGGCTCAGCGCTTCTCCCTGTCACGCCTCGCACCCTCCGCGACGGCGCATAAGCCGTACGACTGCGGCAAAACCCATCCGGGGCTGTGCCCCTCCTTGGGCTTTTGCCTCCGCTCCCGTCTTATCCGCCTGCTCCCGGGTGCTCAGCGCTTCCTGTTACCAGGCATCCTTACCCTTCTCGCTGGGCAGCACCAGGGTCAGGGAGCGGATGCCCACCTCGATCATGGAGTCGTCCGGCTCAAAGGTGGTGAAGTTCTGCATCCACAGCCCCGGCGCACGGACGGCCCGGCAGATGATGTTGTCGTGGGCGCCCACCCAGCGGTTGATCTCGTAGGTAATGCCCACCACGATGGGCAGCATCAGCAGGTGCAGGCCCATACGTGCGAAGGTGTTGGTCACCTCGATGAAGGAGAACACCACGCTGGACACCAGAATGGCCACCACGATGACCACAAAGAGGAAACTGGTGCCGCAGCGGGGGTGGTGGCAGGGCTGGGCCCGGACGTTCTCCACCGTCAGGGGCAGGCCCTTCTCGTAGCAGAAGATGGTCTTGTGCTCGGCGCCGTGGTAGGAGAACACCCGGCGGATGTCCTTCATGCGGGAGCAGAGGATAAGGTAGCCCATAAAGATGACCACCCGGACCACGCCCTCCAGCAGGTTGCGCAGCCACATGGGCATGCCGCCCGCCAGCGCGCCGGCGGCGCCCACCAGGGCGGTGGGCAGCAGGATGAAGAGGCCCACAGAGAAGGCCATACCCATAATTACCGCCAGGGTGACAAAGAAGCTGGCGGCCTTCTCGCTGCCCAGATGCTTCTCCAGCCAGAGCTCGAACTTGGAGGGCTCCTCCTCTTCCTCCTCATCCTCCGGGAAGAAGGAGGCGGAGAACATGAGGGCCTTCACGCCGTTGGCCATGGAGGAGCCGAAGCTGAAGATACCCCGGATGAAGGGCAGGCCCAGGACGGGGTACTTGTCCTTGATGAGGACCCGGTCGTCCACCTTCTCCTCCAGCTCGCCGTCGGGTTTACGGACCACGATGGCCTTTTTCTCGGGGCCCATCATCATGATGCCCTCGATGAGCGCCTGACCGCCGATCATGGTCTTGAACGGGGTGGCGCAGGATTTGTGTTCATTTGACATGGGGTCGTGTTTCTCCTTTTGTTGCCTTTTGTATTTTATCAGACCGGCGGCCCGATTGCAAGAAAAATTAGAACTTATGTTCCAATCGGCAGATGGATGGTGACCACACAGCCGCCGCCCTCGGCGTTGCCGATGTCCAGGGTGCCGTTGTGGCGGGTGATGATCTCGTCGCACACCGCCAGGCCGATGCCGCTGCCTCTGGCCTTGGAGGAGCCCTTGTAGAACTTGTACTTCACGTGGGGCAGCTCCTCCTCGGGGATACCGGGGCCGTAGTCCCGGATGGTGATGATAATCTCTTCCCCCTCCCGGCGGATGGCGGTGTCGATGCGCTTGCCGCTGCCGCCGTGCTTGGCGGCGTTGTCAAAGAGGTTGGAGAACACCTGCCGCAGCCGCTCCGGGTCGGCCTCGATGGTGGGGAACTCCTCCTCGGTGTCCTCGTAGTTGAGAATAATGCCCTCCTTGCGGAAGAACTCCTTGTAGGTGTACACCGCGTCCTCCAGCTCGGCCTTGATGTCCACCGGCTCGATGGACAGGGTGAACCGGCCGTCCTCAATGCGGGAGAACTCCAGCAGCTCCTCCACCATGTTGGTGAGCCTGCGGGCCTCGGAGACGATGATATTCATGCCCTTGCGCACGTCCTCAGCGTCCCGCACCTCGCCGTTCTGAATGGTCTCGGCCCAGCCGTTGATGGCGGTGAGGGGGGTGCGCAGTTCGTGGGAGACAGAGGCGATAAACTCACTCTTGAGCTTCTCCGACTGCTTGATTTTCAGGGACATGTCGTTGATGGTGTCGGTCAGATCGCCGATCTCGTCGTCAAACTTCTTCTCAATCTGGATGCCGTAGCTGCCGGCGGCGATGCGCTTGGCGGTCTCGGTAATGCTGGCCACTGGCTCCACAATAGAGCGGACGAAATACAGGTTGGAGAAATAGACCAGGGCCAGAATGAGCGCGCCGATGAGCAGGGCGATGACGATGATCATGGTGATCTGCCGGTCCACCAGCCGCAGGGAGGTGACCATGCGGGCCACGGCCACCACCTCGCCGTTGATGACCAGGGGGCTGGAGACGGCCATGATGTGCTCGCCGGTCTGCGGGTCGTTTCCGGTCCAGGAGACGGTGTCCACCGTCTCAATGGCGCCGGAGATGTCGGGCGTGTCCGGCTTGGTGCCGGCGGTGAGTCCGTAGCGGTCGTCATTGCCGTAGCTGGAGACCTGGACTGTGCCGGTTGCCGCGTTGATGAACTGGACCTGGATGCCGTCCTGGTCGGAGAAACGGTTGGACACATAGTCCTGAGCGTACTGGAGGTACTCGGTCTCAGTGCGGGCGGTACTCTGGCTGACGGCGCTCTCCGCCTTGCCTTTGAGCTCAGAGCTCATGCTGGAGTAGTAGTAGCCCGCCAGGGCCACCGAGAAGGCGGTCACCGCCAGCAGGACGATGAGCAGCACCACGCTGATGGAGTTGACCATCCATCGTTTGCGGATGCCTTTGAATTTGTTGGATTTCATGTGTGGCTGTTCACCCCGGATTTTTTCTCTCAGAAGCCCCATTTATATCCATAGCCCCATACGGTGGTGATATAGGTGGGGTTCTGGGGGTTGTCCTCGATTTTGATGCGCAGGCGGCGGATATTCACGTCCACGATCTTCAGCTCGCCGAAGTAGTCCCTGCCCCAGACGGTGTCCAGGATCTCCTCCCGGGAGAGGGCCTGGCCCGGCTTTTCCATAAAGAGCTTCACAATGGAGTACTCCACAGGGGTCAGCTTGACCCGCTGGCCGTTTTTCTCCAGTGTCTGGTTGCGGGTGTTGAGGAGGAAGGGGGGCTGGGAGATCTCCCCGCTGTTCTCCTTCTCGGCGCCGCCGGTGCGGCGGTAGAGTGCGTCGATGCGGGCGGTCAGCTCCGCCGGGGAGAAGGGCTTGGTCACATAGTCGTCGGCGCCGGTCATCAGGCCGGTGACCTTGTCCATCTCCTGGGTGCGGGCGGTGAGCATGATGATGCCGATCTGGCTGTCGCTGGCCCGGATGCGGCGGCAGACCTCAAAGCCGTCCATGTCGGGCAGCATGATGTCCAGCAGGGCCACCTTGATATCCGGGTTGCGGCGCAGCTGAGCCAGGGCCTCCTCGCCGGTCTCGGCCTCAATGGCCTCATAGCCCGCCCGTTTGAGATTGATAACCACAAAGCTGCGGATGTTGGATTCATCCTCCAGCACAAGTACCTTTTTCATGTTCCTGCCTCCTCTTAGTCCCGTTTTACCAGTCCGTTGTGCTCTGCTTGAACATCTCCTGCACGCCCAGCTCATCCAGTCCGCAGTCCCAGACGTCGGTCTTCAGCTCGGCGGAGTAGATGGTGTTCTCGTCGGCGGTGAGGGTGAACCGCTCCCCCATCCGGGAGCGGGTGTACCGGTTGGGCCCGGTCAGCTTATAGATGGTGAGGAAGGTCTCCGGCTCCTGTTCCTCTCCGGTCCACAGGGAGAACGCGGTGGCCTTCTCACCGATGGTGGAGTACTGGCTGACGGTGATCTTGCCCTCCCACCAGTCGGGGAGGATGAAGTACCAGCCGTCGTCAAAGTTGTGGTAGGTGGTGAACACCGGCGTGCCCGCCCCGCTCAGGTCGTACTGAACCCAGGTGTACAGGGTCTCCGCCGTGGTGGTCCCGCCGCCGGAGATAAGGGGGACAGGCATGGGGATCTCCAGGAAATTGTCGTCGTTGATGTCCTTGGGCATGGCGTCATCCTTGGATCGGCGGGTGGAATTGCTCACACCCACGCCGCTGCCCGCCTCGCTGCTCTCCAGGGTGATGTTCTCCAGGGCGCCGTTCCGCCAGGCGAAGATATCGGTAACCACGCCCTCTCCCTGGTAGGAGGTGATGAATAGTCCGGGGGCTGTGGTGTTGCCCTCGGCATCTCCCCGGAGGTAACCGGTCTGGACGCCGTCGGTCACAATGCCGGTGACGCCCTGGGACAGCATGGGGCTGGACCGGAGCACCAGGTCGTTCTCCTCGGCGTCGTAGAACTCCACCCGGCTCTTGCCCTCGATGGTGTCCAGCCGCACCACGGCGATCTCCTTCCGGTTGTCCATGTCCAGGTCCTGGAGCTCAAAGCTGGTGTATCCGGTGTGGAGCATCTCGGTGGCCTGGTAGTGCTCGATGGAGTAGACCGACAGGACATAGGCGTTGCCGCTCACCAGCCAGCTCACCACCAGCTCCTTGGAGGGTCCGCCGCACACGTCCTCATAGCTGATGGAGTTGATGGCGGCCCCCTCGCCCTCAATGACGGTGCCCAGCTCATATCCCTCCTCGGTGAGGCGGAAGATGTAGATCTTCAGGGGCTTGTCGTCGCCGGAGGCGCTGACCCGGAAGAAGGCCAGGGCCTCCATGACCCCGTCCCCGTCCAGGTCCTGGAGCTGGACGGGCTGGTTGTTGGCGCCCATGATGGGGGCGGCGTACTCGGCGCCGGTGCCGGTGGTGACCTCTTCAATTTTCTCCTGCAGATTCTGGTACTCCTCGGGCAGCTTGGGCAGGGTGAACAGCTCGTCCACCGAGCGGAAGCAGCCGGTAAGGGTGCCCAGCATCAGCGCGGCAACAAAAAACAGCAGGCATTTTTTCTTCATATCAGACCCTCCGGGGGCGGAATGTATCCAGGTCCGGCGCGGCGGGTGGCCCGCCCTGCACCGGTACAAAACAGCAGAATATTCAGAGATTATCATATCACATTTCCCTGTTGTTTGGTATGGTAATTTGTAAATTTTATGTCTCCTGTGGCTGCAGTTGACTTTTCCCCGCCCCATAGGATAAAATGAATTAAAGGAGGCATGCCCTATGACCGATCGAGAACTGGTAGAACTGGCCTTTACCATGCTGGAGCGCTCCTATGTGCCCTACTCCGGCTTTCCCGTGGGCGCGGCCCTGGAGTGTGCCGACGGCACGGTGTTTACCGGCTGCAACGTGGAAAACGCGGCCTACGGCTCCACCATCTGCGCCGAGCGCACCGCCCTTGTGAAGGCGGTGAGCGAAGGCCACCGGGACGACTGGAAGCGCATCGCCGTGGTGGGCAATTCGGCGGACTACTGCTGGCCCTGCGGCGCCTGCCGTCAGATGCTCTATGAGTTTGCCCCCGACCTGACGGTGCTGGTGGCCCGTGGAGACCACGAGTTTGTCACCCTTCCCCTGAAAGAGCTGCTGCCCTACGGCTTCGGCCCCAAGTCCCTGACCACGGAGGACTGAGCCGGCAAAAAGGCGGTGATTGCTTTGCGCCGGTCGCTTAAGTTCGCTGCCGGATGGTTCAGGCTGTTGTCCGGCCTTATGTGCCTTGCACTGGCTGTCATTCCCCTGTCCATAACCCTTTTCTCCGTCCTGGGCGCTATAAAAAACGGGAATCCGGTTCTGTGGCGCAGGGTTTTTGTCGCTGTATTTGTCGTGCTTTGTATCATCGCCCTTCTCTCCGCCGGGATGTATCTGTTTGCCTCCCGGTCAAAAAAGCCTCTGCTGTGCGCCCTGTTCGGCGGATGCAGGCTGCTGCGGTATATCAGCGTCCTGAACTGGGAAGTGGGCGCCCTGGAGGTTATCGTCGTATTCAACACGCTCTTTGCCCGCTTCATCTGGCAGGGCTTCAGCGCAAGGTGTGGAACATCATCGCAGAAAAAACAGGTCAGCTGAAAAAGAGCCCCTACGATTAAGACTGTAAAACATAAGCCCGAGGCAGAATGCATTCTGCCTCGGGCTTATGTTTTCTTTCTCTTTCAGGCCAGCTTCTTGTCCTCCGCTGGCTGGGCCGGGGCGGACTGCTGGACGGGCGGAGCCAGGGGGAGCACCACGGTCATGCGGGTGCCGATGCCCTCCCGGCTGGTCACCTCGAACCAGCCGCCGTGGCGGTCCACAATCCACTTGGCGATGGCCAGGCCCAGGCCGGTGCCGCCGGTCTGGCGGGCTCTGGACTGGTCGGTGCGGTAGAACCGCTCAAAGATATGGGGCAGGCTCTCGGCGTCGATGCCCTGGCCCTCGTCCTGGACGGTGAGCCGGGCGGTGCCGTCCCGCTTCTCCACCCCCAGGCGGATGCAGCCGCCGGCGGGGGTGTACTTGATGGAGTTGTCCACCAGAATGCGCATGGCCTGCTTGATAAGGCCCACATCGGCGTGGACGGTCACATTCTCCTCCCACCGGGCTGAGAACTGGTGGGTCTGGTCGATCATCTCGGTCTCCCGCAGCACCTCGGCGGCCACGGCGGTCAGGTCGAAGTCCTCAAACTCCACGTGCATGGACTCGTTGTCTCCCCGGGCCAGGAAGAGCAGCTGCTCCACCAGCTCCTTCATGGAGGCGGCCTCGGCGCTGATGGCGTCGATGGCCTCCTGCCGGGTCTCGGGGTCGTCCTTGCCCCAGCGGTTGAGCATGTTGGCGTACCCCTGGATGACGGCAATGGGGGTGCGCAGCTCGTGGCTGGCGTCCGAGACAAAGCGCATCTGGGAGCGGTAGGCCTCGTTGATGCGGTCCAGCATGGCGTTGATGGCCTCTGCCAGGGTTTTCAATTCCTTCTGCTGGCCGGTCACCGAGATGCGGGTGTCCAGGTGGGTGGCGTTGATCTGGTCCAGCTTGCCCGCCAGGGCCTGGAGCTCCTCGGGGGACATGCCGGAGACGGTGTTGAGCCGTGCAGCAGCCGCAGCCAGGTCCTGGATGGGCCGCAGGGTCTTTTTGATGGTCCCGGCGTTTTTGAACAGGTTGGAGATCAGGCTCAGAAGCTGGAACACCAGCAGCACCCGGGACGCCACGGAAAAGAAGGTCATGGGGCCCTGGAGGTCCAGGGTGATGGCATAGGGCTCCTCTCCCGGCATCTCCACGGTGTAGCTGGTGGCGCCGCCGGTGCGGAAGGCCACCAGGAAGAAGAAGTCGATCTCTCCCGGGTTGAAGTACCGCACGCCCCGTGCGGTCTCGTCCGGGGTGGGCAGCCATGCGGGCAGCCGGTAGCCCTCGCTGTCCCCGATACCCGCGGTGACGATGTAGTCGCCCGCGTTCATCCACTCGGTGGCCTCCGCCGTGGGCACGCCCCGCTCCTCCACCAGGCCGTTGATTTCAGCCGCCTGTTTCTCCGCCCAGATGAACATCCCCCCGCAGAAGAGCAGGGTGATGAGCAGGTTCATGCCCACATAGATGCCCAGCAGGCGGAAAAAGAGCCTGGTGTTGAGCCGCAGAACGATGGAGGATTTGGTCCGTTCCGGCCTGTTGACTTGTTTTGCTGCCATACTCCATTCCCCATTCCGCGCCGGACGGCTCCGGCCTGTCCGCTTTTATCCCTGCCGGAGGTCAGCCCTCCAGCCACGCCAGCACAGGGGCCAGCTGTTCCTCGGTCACCCAGCTTCCGCCGTTGACAAAGGCGTCCCGCAGCATGCGGTCAGCCTCGGTTTTGACGGGCTGCCTGAGCACCGACTTGGTCTTGACCGCCATCATGGTCCGGTACAGCCAAGGCAGCTGCCTGGGGGCGTAGCCGCCCCGGAGGTAAAACAGGGACTCCCCGCCGTCCAGGCCGTTGTCCCTGGCCATTTTCTCCTTGCCCTCCTTGCTGGGCACGGCCATGCCCACGGCGCACACGGCCCGGACGTCAAACCGCTTCCGGGCCTGCTTCAGGCCCTTCACTCCGCCGGCCATCAGCCAGCCCAGGTAAATCACAGGCGTATTGGGGGCCAGGCTGGCCTCCTTCAGGTCCAGCACCGGCAGATTGGCGGCCTTGCCCAGCATGTGGGCGTAGCGTCTGGTGTTTCCGGTGCAGCTGGTATACACAATCGCTTCGGCTTTCATTCGTTTTCCTCCCGAATTACATACCCCACACCCCGGACGGTGTGAATCAGCTTGATACCAAATGCCTCGTCAATTTTGGCGCGGAGGAAGCGGATATACACGTCCACCGCGTTGGTCTCTCCCACGAAGTCAAAGCCCCACACGTTGTCCAGCAGGGACTCCCGGGAGATAACCTTCTCCTTGTTCTCCAGCAGATAGCGCAGCAGATCGAACTCCCGGCGGGTCAGCTCCACCGGGGTGCCCTTCACGGTGACCTCATGGCGCTCCGGGTCCATGGTCAGGGGCCCGGCGGTGAGGACGGCGCTCTCCTGCCGTGCCGGACGCTTGCGCAGGGCAGCACGGATGCGGGCCAGCAGCTCCTCAATCTCAAAGGGCTTGGTGATGTAGTCGTCGGCGCCCGAGTCCAGTCCGGACACCTTATCCACCACGGTGTCCCGGGCGGTGACCATGATAACGGGCACCTGGCTCTCCCGCCGCAGGCGGCGGAGCACCTCCATGCCCGACATGGATGGGAGCATGATGTCCAGCAGAATCAGGTCAAAGCCACCGGAGAGGGCTTTTTCCAGACCCTCCCGGCCGTCAAAGGCCTTCTCCACCTCGTAGCCCTCGTAGCGCAGCTCCAGCTCCACCACCCGGGCCAGCTTCTCCTCGTCCTCCACCAGCAGAATCTTGGGCATATCCCTTTGCCTCCCAACAGGCGGCGGCTGCGCCGCCCTTACTCCTTCTTGTCACTGCTGGAGAGCCAGCGGTCCAGCTCCTCCAGCTTCTTGTCCACGGCCCCCAGGGCCTTATCCACGGCGTTGATGGCCTTGTCGGCCACATCGGCCCGCTGGGCGGCCTCCGCCGCCTTCTTCACGGCCTTCTCCGCCGCGCTGGCCGCTTTTTCCGCTGCCCGCGCGGCCTTCTCTCCGGCGGCCTCTGCTTTTTTGCGCCGCTCCTGCTTCTGCGCCTCCCGGTCCGGCTCACCGGCAGGAGACGCTTTCTCCTTCTTCTCGTCGGTGAACTCCCGGCGCACCTCTTCCACCATGCCGTCCACCGTGTCGGACATGCTGTCCATCACGTTGTTGACCGACTCCTTGCCCAGGTCCGGCCCCACAAAGCGGTACCGGCAGCCCAGGAACAGGCCGATGATCAGCAGGGGGACCGTAATCCAGAACACCAGGATAAACAGCAGCACCAGGATGAGCACCGGCATGGAGGTCATCATCTCTCCCCGGCGCCACACCTCAAACTGGTTCACCGTGGCGTGGCGGAGCAGGTTCTTCGCCGCCTCCCACACCTCGGCGGCGCCGTCCCGCCAGTCGCTGCGCTTCCTGCCCCGGCCGTTCTGGGCGCTCTCCGGGCTGAGCACCAGCCGGGCAGCCTCAGCGGCCTTCTCTCCCGGTCTGGTGGTAAAGGTGGCTCCGGCAGTGCGGCTGTGCCCCTCCCGCTCCAGCAGGATGATGGCGTCCAGCAGATTGCCGCCGGTCCGCTCCAGCGCGTCCCGGCACATCTCATAGGTGGCGCCCGATTTCTCCCGAAGGCGCTCCACCTGTTCCATTGTCACTGCCATGGAGGTTCCCCCATTTCCTGTTATCTGGAGACAGTATACCCCCGCAAGAGCACGGAGACCATTTACTGATTCTTAAAACTCAATTAAAATGCCCGCGCTCACAGCCGGGCCACGCCGCTGTCCCGGGCGGCCTGAGCCACAGCCTTGGCCACGGCGGGGGTGATTCTGGTGTCAAATCCCTCGGGGACAATGTGGTCGGGGGCCAGGTCGTCCCCCACCAGGTCGGCCAGGGCATAGGCGGCGGCCAGCTTCATCTCGTCGTTGATATCCCTGGCCCGCACGTCCAGGGCGCCCCGGAACACGCCGGGGAAGGCCATCATGTTGTTGATCTGGTTGGGGAAGTCGCTCCGGCCGGTGCCCACCACGGCGGCGCCGGCTTCCAGGGCCACGTCGGGCATGATCTCGGGCACCGGGTTGGCCATGGCGAAGAGGATGGGGTCCTTGGCCATGGAGCGCACCATGTCCCCGGTGACCAGGTTGGGGGCGGACACGCCCACGAACAGATCGGCGCCCACCATGGCCTCGGCCAGACCGCCCCGGACGGTGGGCTGGCTCAGCTCGGCCAGCTCAGAGAGCCAGGGATCGCCGGCCAGGTCGGGCCGGCCGGGGTAGACCACGCCGTTGATGTCGCAGAGGACGGCGTGGCGCAGGCCCATCTTCCACAGCAGCTTGAACACGGCGGTACCCGCCGCGCCTGCGCCGGAGAACACGGCGTGGATGTCCTCAATCTTCTTGCCGGTGAGCTTGAGGGCGTTGGTGAGGGCGGCCGCCACCACAATGGCGGTGCCGTGCTGGTCATCGTGGAAGATGGGGATGTCGCAGCACTCCTTCAGACGCTTCTCAATCTCAAAGCACCGGGGGGCGGCGATATCCTCCAGGTTGATGCCGCCGAAGGAGCCGGCCAGGAGACGGATGGTGTTGACGATGTCGTCCACATCCTTGCTGCGGATGCACAGGGGAATGGCGTCCACGTCACCGAAGGCCTTGAGCAGGAGGCACTTGCCCTCCATGACGGGCATACCGGCCTCGGGGCCGATGTCGCCCAGGCCCAGCACAGCGGTACCGTCGGTGATGACGGTGACGGTGTTCCAGCGGCCGGTGAGCTCAAAGCTCTTCTCCGGGTCCTTGTGGATCTCCAGGCAGGGGGCGGCCACGCCGGGGGTGTAGGCCAGGGAGAGGGCCTCCCGGCTGTCCACCGCCACCTTGGGCGTCACGCTCAGCTTGCCTTTCCACTCGTAGTGCAGGCGCAGGGACTCTTTTGCATAATCCATAGATGGGCCTCTTTTCACATGATTTTCCGGCTTCGGCGCTCCGCCGCTCCGGGGCAATTAATATCTTGTTATTATACTATGCCCGTCAGACCGGCGCAAGAGCGGCCCGGGTCTTTCCACTTTACCCGGGCCGAGCGCATGTGGTATAATGATTGTGTATTGCCCCATTCCCTTTCCGCCCCTTTTCCGGGAGGTGTGTCCGATATGAACTGGAAAAAATGTCTGCTCTCCCTGCTGTGCGCCGCAGCCATTGTGCTGGGGATCTCCCTGTCCGGCGCCCAGGCCGCCGAGGGCAAAATCAATATTCTGGCCCTCAACGACCAGGTGATCACCCCCATCAGCTCCACCAACATGCCCATCCAGGTGGGCGGCACTTATTACATACCCTATACGGTCTTTGACCCCAATGTGGTAGACGTGGATCTGGGCGTCAAATACTCCCTGCGCGACAACGTGCTCACCCTCTACACCAAGCAGGCGCTGCTGAAATACGACCTGAACGCCGGTACCTGTGAGGACCGGGACGGCAACACAGGCTATACCCGGGCCATTGTCCGGGGCAGCATGATCTACGTGTCCATGCCCAGTGTGTGCTCCTATTTCGGCATCCAGTCCTACCAGGAGGCCACCATCTACGGCCAGGTCATCCGTCTGACCACCTCCAGCGCCGTGCTCTCCGACCGGGACTTCATGGATTCCGCCCTGTCTACCTCTATCGCCGACGCCTATAAAAAGTACTGGCGGGGCCAGGAAAGCCTGAATCCCTCCACGTCGCCGTCCCAGTCCGTCTCCCCCTCCCCTTCTGTCACCATTCCCTTCTCCCCCTCTCCATCCCCCACGGACAGCAGTGAGCCGGGCGACAAGCGCTATGTGACGGTCTCCCTGGCCTTCCACCACACCGACGGGACAGGTCTGGCCGATATTCTGGACATTCTGGCCCGTGAGAACCGCACCGCCCTCTTCTTTATGCCGCCTGATGCCATCGGAGACAACGCCGCCCTCATTCGCCGCATGGTGGGCGCGGGGCACAGCGTAGGGCTGTCGGTGGCGGGCGGTCCCGCCTCCGATGCAACTCAGCTGCTCACCGAGGGAAACCGGCTGCTGGAGCTGGCCGCCCATATGAATACCCGCACCGTGCTGGTGGAAAATGGGGACGACGACACCATCGCCGCTCTGGAGGCCGACGGCTGGTCGGTATGGGAGGGCAACGTGTCCCTGCCCGAGTCCTCCTCTGTCTCCTACTGCGCGTCGTCGGTGCTCCGCAGCGCGGATTCCAAGCGCTCCCTGGCCCACATCACCCTGGACGACGACACCCGCTCGGCTCAGGTGCTGGACATCATCCTCCCCGCCCTCCGGGAGGACGGCTACACCTTCCGTCTGGCTGTGGGCGAGGCCCTGGACTGGTGAGGAGGTCTGCCATGAGAACCGTTCTGATGAATCACGCGCCCGTCCCGTCCGATGAACGTCGGGCCAGACTGCTGCGGCACCTGCTGGGCCGGATGCTGGAGCTGGAGGAGGATGGGCTGCGGGTGGATGCTCCCGCCGATCCCTTTGCGTTCCACGGGCCGCTGGTGTCGGTGACCTTTACCGGCCGGGACACCAAAGAGATGGCCCGCCGTCTGGAGGAGGAGTATCACATTTTGGTCTCCTGCGCAGATGACGGCATCCTGCTCTGTCCCGCTCCCGGTGTCACCTTTGAGGACATGGACTATGTCCAGGGCGCCGTGTACCAGCTGCTGCTGGAACAATCCTGATTTTCCACCCCGGAGCGGCGCTCCGGGGCTTTTTTATGTTTTCTTAAGGACCTTATCCACAATTTCGTGGTACACTGTGGAAAAGGATGTGAGACAATGGGATATACGGTGTTTCTGGCGGAGGACGACCTGCGCCTGCGGGATGAGCTCTCCGCGCTGCTGGAGCGGTACGGCTACCGCTGCCTGTTCCCGGCAGGATTTGAGGACCTGGCCGGACAGATTCTGTCCAGCGGCGTCCAGCTGGTGCTGCTGGACCTGGGTCTGCCCCGGTACGACGGCTACCACGTCTGCAGGGACCTGCGCGCCCGCAGCGCCCAGCTGCCCATTATGATAGTAACAAGCCGCTCCGACGAGCTGGACGAGCTGATGAGCATGAACCTGGGTGCGGACGACTTCATCACCAAGCCCTTCAACCCCCAGATTCTCCTGGCCCGGATGGCCCGATTGCTCCAGCGTGCCTACCCCTCCGGCGGCGGAGCGTCGGTACTGTCGGCGGGGGGCGTGTCCCTGGACCTGGGCAGCGGCACGGTGCGCTTTGAGGACAGAGATGCCCGACTCACCCGCAACGAGGTGCTGCTCCTGCGGCAGCTGCTCCGCCAGCCGGGGCAGATCGTCAGCCGGGACGCCCTGATGAACGCCCTGTGGCAATCCGACCAGTTTGTGGACGACAACACCCTCACCGTCAACGTGACCCGGCTGCGCCGCACCCTGGAGGAGCTGGGCCTGAAGGACGTGCTCATCACCCGCCGTGGCCAGGGGTACCAGCTGCTGCTGTCCTGACCGGCTATTCCGCTGAAAGGGAGGTCCCGCCATGACTCTGTCCGCCCTGCTCAAAGAAAAGCTGCCCCACCTGCTGGGGCTTGTGTTTATTCTGCTCTTCACGGCGGCCCTGCTGTTTTTGCTGCGGGTCCCCCCTTCGGCTACACTCTTTCTCTGTCTGGTGATTGCCCTGTGCGTCCTCCTGCCCCTGGGCGGCGAGATTGCCCGCAAGCTCCGGTTTTATCAGGACATGGAGGGCAGGCTGGAGGCCCTGGACGAGAAGTACCTGTTCTCTGAGGTGATGGTGGAGCCCGGCTTTCCCGAGGGCGAATTTCTCTTCTCCGCCGCCCGGACCATGGGTGCCTCCATGACGGAGGCGGTGGGGGACGCCCGGCGGGACATGGGGGAGTACCGGGAGTACATCGAGACCTGGATTCATGAGGTCAAGACCCCCATTGCCGCCGCCCGGCTGTGTCTGGAGAACCACCCCGGCCCCCTGTCCGACAGCGTGGAAGACGCCCTGTTCCAGATTGAGGGCTATGTGGAGCAGGCCCTGTTTTACGCCCGCAGCGGCGCAGTGGACCGGGACTACGCCGTCCGGTCCATGCCTCTGAGTCAGGCCGTCTCCGCCGCCCTGCGGCGGTACGTCCGTCCCCTTATTGAGGCCGGATTCCGGGTGGAGCTGAGGGAACTGGACGCGGTGGTCTGCTCCGACGGAAAGTGGGTGGAGTTCATCCTGGGCCAGCTTATCTCCAACTCCCTCAAGTACCGCTCCGCCGCCCCCAAGCTCACCTTCTCCCAGGAGGTGAAGCGGGACGGGGTGGTCCTCTCCCTCCTGGACAACGGCCCCGGCATCCCGCCGGAGGACCTGCCCCGTGTGTTTGACAAGGGCTTCACCGGCTCCAACGGTCGGAGGCTGTCCACCCGCTCCACCGGTCTGGGGCTGTACCTGTGCAGAAAGCTGTGCGCCCGGCTGGGACTGGGGCTGTCCCTCTCCTGTCCGCCCGGCGGCGGAACCCTGGCCGCCCTCACCTTCCCCCTGGGCCGCTTCCACCTGGCGGAGGGCCAGCCTTACAAAACTGTCACCTCCCCGTAAGGTCCGCCCATGGCCCCGCCGGCCGGGCCGGGGTACAATAGGCCCATAAGGAGGGATTCCGCCATGGAACCGATTCTCACCGTCACTCATCTTCAAAAATATTACGGCGCCCGCAGTTCTGTGACCCGGGCCATTGACGACATGAGCTTTTCCGTCCAGCCGGGGGAGTTCGTGGGCATCATGGGCGCATCGGGCAGCGGCAAGACCACCCTGCTCAACTGCATCGCCACCATCGACCGGCCCACCGCCGGACACATCATTGTGGACGGCGCGGACATTACCGCCATGAAGAACAAGGCCCTGTCCAAATTCCGCCGGGAGCGGCTGGGCTTTGTCTTTCAGGACTGCAACCTGCTGGACACCCTCACCGCCTTCGAGAACATCGCCCTGGCCCTCACCATTCTCAAGACTCCGGCAAAGGAGATTGAGCCCCGGGTGAAGGAGACAGCCCGGCTGCTGGAGATTGAGGAGTGCCTGTCCCGGTACCCCTACCAGCTCTCGGGCGGCCAGCGGCAGCGTGTAGCGGCCGCCCGGGCCATCATCACCCGTCCCACCCTGGTGCTGGCCGACGAGCCCACCGGCGCCCTGGACTCCAAGGCTGCCCGGCTGCTGCTGGACCGGTTCGAGGCCCTGAACCGGGAGCGGCAGGCCACCATCCTCATGGTCACCCACGACGCCTTTACCGCCAGCTACTGCCACCGTATCCTCTTTATCAAGGATGGCCGTCCCTTCACCGAGCTCATCCGTGGGGAGGACAGCCGGAAGGCCTTCTTCACCCGCATCATCCAGGTTGTGACCCTGCTGGGAGGTGACGACCGGGATGTTCTCTAAGCTGGCCCTGAAGAATGTGACACGCAGCCTGCGGGACTACTCGGTGTACTTCCTCACCCTCACCTTCGGCGTGTGCATCTTCTACGTGTTCAACTCCATGGACGCCCAGTACGTCATGGAGGCTCTCAAGGGCGGAAACAACATCGCCCGCACCATCATCCAGCTCATCGACGTCATCTCGGTGTTTGTGTCGGTGGTTCTGGCCTTTCTCATTCTCTACGCCAACAGCTTCATGGTCCGCCGCCGGAAGAAGGAGCTGGGCACCTACCTGCTGCTTGGCATGGGCACCGGCGCCATCTCCGGCCTTCTCTTCCTGGAGACGCTCCTCATCGGCCTGCTGTCCCTGGGGGTGGGCCTGGCCCTGGGCGTCTTTCTGTCCCAGTTCATCTCGGTGTTTACCGCCAGCCTCTTTGCCATTGACGTTCCCGAATTTCACTTCGTCTTTTCTCCCCGCGCCCTGGGCAAGACGGTGCTCTACTTCGGCGTCATCTTTCTGGTGGTCATGTGCTTCAACTCCCTGTCCGTGTCCCGGTGCAAGCTGCTTGACCTGATGCAGGCGGGCAAGCGGAACCAGGAGCTGAAGGTGAAGAACCTGGGTGTGTCGGCGGTCCTCTTTGTGGTGGGGGCCGTGCTGCTGGGCATCGCCTACGCCATGCTCCTCTACCGGGGCATCCTGCGGGTGGACACCCTGTTCTTTGTCATGCTGGCCCTGGGCACGGCAGGCACCCTGCTGTTCTTCCTGTCCCTGTCCGGCTTCCTGCTGCGGGTGTGCCAGGCCAACAAGAAGCTCTACTACAAGGGCCTGAATATGTTCATCCTGCGCCAGTTCAACTCCCGCATCAACAGCACCTATGTGTCCATGACGGTCATCTGCCTCATGCTCCTGCTGGCCATCGGCATTACCGCCTGCTCCATCGGCCTGAACAACACCATCTCCCAGCTCACCAACGCCCAGGCGCCCTATGATGTCTCCCTGGCCGCCCAGCGTTATGACGCAGCGACAGGCGAGGAGCTGCCCACAGATATCCCCGGCGCACTGAAGGAGGCGGGCTTTGACCCTGAGATCCAGCTGTCCCAGAGCGCCGAGGTGGAGCTGTGGCAGGGACAGCTCTACGTGCCCGAGTGGGATGAATATCTGGTGGAGCATGTGCTCCCCCTGTCCAGCTACAACGGCCTCCGCTCCCTGGAGGGACTGGAACCCATCACGCTGGAGCCCTCCACATACCTCTGGGTGGTGGGGGTTGAGGATGAATGGATGACCCGGCTGCTTGCCGACAACCCTTCTCTGGTAGCCAATCACCACACCCTGACAGCCGGAGCGGACCCCATCCATGCCGCCCTGTCCATCGGCTACTCCAGCGAGGCTCAGAACTATCTCATCATCCCCGATGAGGTTCTGGAGGGTGCGGGCGACTGGGATACCAGTAAAATGTACCGCAATGTCACCTACTACTGTGCCAATTACCGCACCGACGTGCCCAAGGAGGACACGGAGGCGCTGCTCCGGAGCGTCCTCTCTGATTACTACCGTTCCGTGCTGGGAGAGGATGCCGGCAGCACCCGCACCTACACCAAGCTGGAGGTCTATCAGGAGACCATGGGCACCAAGATTCTGGTCCTCTTTCTGGGTATCTACCTGGGCATCATCTTCCTGCTGACCTCGGCGGCGGTGCTGGCTCTCCAGCAGCTGAGCCAGGCGGCGGACAACCAGGAGCGGTACGCGGTGCTCACCCGTCTGGGCGTGGAGGAGAAGATGCGGGACCGGTCGGTGTATGTCCAGGTATTTCTGGCCTTCTTCCTGCCGCTGTTCCTGGCGGTCATCCACGCTGTGGTGGGCATGACAGCGGCCAACAGAGTTATCTTGTCGGTTGGCAAGCTGGACGCCGTGGCCTCCAGCGCCGTTACCGCCGTGTTTATCCTGGTGGTATATGGCGCCTACTTCCTGGCCACCTGCTGGGGCAGCCGCCGGATTGTCCGTGGCCGCTGAGTACAAAAGCGCGGAGAAAAACCGGAAATTTTCATCGTCCTCTTGCAATCCCGGGTCAAATATGCTATGATTAGTGCTACGTTTAGACGGTGCATGGTCAGAGTGCGCCCTTTTGTGAAAATACAGCGCCCCCTCGGGGTCGAAAGGAACGATGAAAGCAATGAGCATTCCCAAGATTGTTGTGACGGTTATCCAGATTCTCTCCGGTCTGTTCCTCATCGCTGTGGTTCTGCTCCAGTCCGGCAAGAGCGCCGGCCTCAGCGGCGCCATCGCCGGCGGCATGGACACCTTTATGGCCAAGAACAAGGCCAAGACCTGGGACGCCAAGCTGGCCAAGTGGACCAAGTGGGTCGCCATCCTGTTTATGGTGCTTACCCTTGTCCTGAGCCTGATGAAGTAAGAATGCAATGAAAACCGGCGCTGCTCCTGACGGGGCAGCGCCGATTTTTTGTAAGCATAAAAAGAGCTGAGGCCAATCGGCCTCAGCTCTTTTTTGTTATTCATCCACGGCCTTCCAGAAGGCGGCGTCATCTCCGGGGGTGTTGTCCGTCCACGCAGTGAGGATTTCCCCGTCTCCCGCCACAGGTACGGCGTAGAAATTCAGGGTGCTGTCCTCACTGTCGGTGGTGGTCTCATACAGCTTGAAAATGCTGTACATCCCGTTTTCGCTCTCCCGCAGATAGCGGAGCATAGCGGTCCGGGTCCCGTCCGCACTGGTGAGACAGTAGCCGGTCAGGCTCTCGTCCGCCGCAGCTGTGCCTGTGGGCCAGTCGGCGGAGAGAATCTCCTCATAAATCCGTCCGGCAGCCGCTGCCACAGGGTCAATGGCCGTCTGGAGCACGCTGACGCCCCTGTTCTCCTCGGGCGTATCTTCAGGCTCGGCAGACCGGAAGGGCGTCACCCCAGTGTTTTGTCCCTGGCCGTCCCCGCCAGCTTCTCCCGTCTGGCCGCCGTTCTGGGGCGACTGGGATGCCTGTGCGCCGGTGGTGCTCTTGCCGGTTCCCTCTCCGCCAGAGGTCTGGGCATCCGCCTGAGCGGGCTGGACCTGCTTTCCTTCCGTCTCACCGACAGAGGGCTCGGTCTGGACATCATTCTCTTCGCCAGAGACAGCCGTCTTACCCTCCACTGGCAGCGAATCCGCCGTAGCAGGCTCACTGGCCTCCGGCTGGGCGGAATAGACCGATGCGCTGGGCACCGGCTCATTTTCGGGAATTCCTGTGGTATCGCCGCCGAAGCGCATAGCCAGGGCACTCATGAACACCACGGCCATCGCAGCGGCCATGGCGCCCCAGGAACGCCATACCTTTCGCCCGGAGCGTCGCTTCCGGACCTCCTCCAGGGAGATGGGCGCGCTCTCCTCCCTGATCCGGGCCATGACCCGCTCCTTCAGCTCGGGAGGCGGCTCCTGATACAGCCCCGGCATGGCGGCGTGGAGCTCTTCCAGATCCGCCGCCAGAGCCCGGCAGTCGGGGCAGTGGGACAGATGCTCCTCCAGCCCGGCGGCTTCCTCGGGCGTCAAATCCCCGTCCAGCCGGGCGCTGAGCAGATCCAGCGCCTGATCGCAGGTATACACGGCGTTTCACCTCTCTTTCTCCCCCGCAGCGTACAGCGCTTTTGGGGGATGCGTTTTTCTTTCTTCATGTTATGGACGATGAAGCGCCGGAAAAGTTCCCGTCCTTCACCAAAATTTTGCGCAGGGCCACACGCGCTCTGGCAATGCGGGACTTGACCGTCCCCTCCTCCAGCTTGAGCACCGCGCCGATCTCCGCGTAGCTCATGCCGCTGAGCTCCCGCATTACCAGCACCTGCCGGTGCTCCTCCGAGAGGGACATGAGCCCCCGGCGGATGTCCTCCCGCAGCTCCCGCCGCTCCACTTCCCGCTCGGGGGAGTGGCGGTGGTCGGGCAGCTCGGCCTGACGCTCTTCCTCCTCATCGTCCAGCGACACCGTCATGGAGATGTCCTTCCGCCGCTTCTCCCGGCGGAGGAAGTCGATACAGGCGTTGGAGGCCAGGCGGTAGAGCCAGGTAGAAAAGGAGCTGTCTCCCTGGAACTTGTCCAGCCCCCGCCAGGCGTTAAGAAAGGCCTCCTGGGACAGATCCAGCGCATCCTCAGGAGAGCCCGTCATCCGCAGTGTCAGATTGTAGATGCGGCCCTGGTTTGCCTCTACCAGGGCCCCGAAGGCCTCCTGGTCGCCTCTCTTGGCACGGGCCACCAGCTCCCGCTCGTTTTCCACTCCGTTTCACCTGCCTTTTTCCATTCCAAATTGTTATTTCAGGTCACGTTTAATACCAACCGTAATCTGGTATATGTCCTCCAGGGTGTTGATGTGGCTGATCTGCTCCTTGTAGTATCCGGCAAAGGCCACGCCCTTCAGGTACCATGCGTACTGCTTTCTGGCCTCCAGGCAGGCGATGTGCTCCCCCTTGTGGGCGGCCGCCAGCTCAAACTGCCGCACCGCCGTGTCCACCCGCTCGGCCAGCGGGGGCAGGGGCGGAATCGCCTCCCCCTCCAGGGCGGCTTTGGCCTGCTGGAACACCCAGGGGTTGCCGAAGCAGCCCCGGCCAATCATGGCCATGTCCGCGCCGGTGTAGCGCAGGATGCGTACCGCCGCCGGGCCGTCAAACACGTCGCCGTTGGCGATGACCGGAATGGACACCGCCTGCTTTACCTCCCGGATGTAGTCCCAGTTGGCAGTGCCGGCGTACATCTGGGTACGGGTGCGGCCGTGTACCGCCACGGCGGATACCCCGGCAGACTCCATGGCCTTTGCAAACTCCACACAGTTGATGGAGCCCTTGTCCCAGCCCAGGCGGAATTTGACGGTCACAGGCCGCTCACCGGCGCCCCGCACCACGGCCTCGGCCACCCGGACGGCCTTGTCCACGTCCCGCATCAGGCCGGAGCCGTCGCCGGAGTTGGCCACCTTGGGCACCGGGCAGCCCATGTTGATATCAATGATGTCCGCGCCGGACACCTCCCCGGCGATGGCGGCTGCCTCCTCCATGCATTTCTCGTCGCTGCCGAAGATCTGGGCGGCGCAGGGGTGCTCCCCCTCCCCCAGCTTGAGCAGCGGGATGGACTTCTTGTCCTGATAGCACAGGGCCTTGGCGCTGACCATCTCGGTAATGGTGTACCCGGCACCCAGCTCCCGGCAGATGGTGCGGAAGGCCAAATCGGTGACGCCCGCCATGGGCGCAAGACATAATTTTGAATTTATTGTAACATTTTTGATTTTCACAACAAACCTCAGTTGACAAATGGATTACCGCCATTGTATCATAAAGCGACCCCCGGGACAAGCGCTAAGGCGTCCCCGGCGGGGAAACGAATTTTGAAGCAAAGGAGCTGTGTTTCATGGACAAGTACGTCTGCGATATCTGCGGCTATATCTACGACCCCGAGGTGGGCGATCCCGATAACGGCGTGGCCCCCGGCACCGCCTGGGCCGATGTGCCCGAGGACTGGGTCTGCCCCCTGTGCCAGGTGGGCAAGGACAGCTTTTCTCCCATGTAATGACCGCTGAAAAATGAGGTGTGCCCCGCTCTGTGGGGCACACCTCATTTTCATTTCTCCCCTTTTCCACTTTTCTTTTGACGAAAATCATGCTACAATACCCTCGACCGGTTCCCAAAACCCGGTCCAACCGGAACAGAGAAAGCCGTCCGGAGGCGTATGCGCCATGCCTCCGGGGTAGGGACCTGTTCCGCTGTGCGCGGCGCGCGCACTCTAAAGATAAAATTGGAGGTATTGTTTCCATGATCCAGACCAGTTCCAAGCGCAAATTCACCGTCAGAGAGCTGACCCTGGCCGCTGTGGTGGCGGCCGTGTACTTCGTCCTGTGCTACTTCGGCAACATCTTTCAGCTCACCTTCGGCCCCGTCCAGGTGCGGCTGGGAGAGGCGCTCACCGTGCTGCCCTTCCTGTTCCCGGCCACCGCGCCGGGCGTGGCCCTGGGCTGCCTGCTGACCAACGTCCTCTCCCCCTACGGCCCCATCGACATGATTGTGGGCACCCTGGCCACTGCGCTGGCCGCCTGGCTGACTGCAAAGATGCCCCGGTGGTACCTGGCCGCTCTGCCCCCCATCGTGATGAACGCCCTTCTGCTGCCCCCCATGTGGGCCTGGGCCGAGGCGGGCGCCATCAACAGCGTGTTCTGGGCGTCCTATTGGTTCAACATGTGGACCTTTGTGGTGGGTGAGGCCCTGGCCTGCTATGTGCTGGGCACCGTGCTGCTGAAGGGCCTGTCCAGGGTCAAGTTCTTCCGTCCCATGATCCCCGCCGTACATCTGGCACACCTGTAAACCGCGGGCGGTCCTCCGCCCGCACAAGCTGGAGGTTTTCGCTATGAAGGTCCGTAAAGCTGTCATTCCCGCCGCCGGCCTGGGCACCCGCATGCTCCCCGCCACCAAAACGGTGCCCAAGGAGATGCTGCCCATGGTGGACAAGCCGGTCATTCAGTACATCATCGAGGAGGCTGTGGCCGCCGGTATCGAGGACATTCTGATTGTCACCAACCGGGCCAAGTCGGCCATGGACGACTATTTTGACTACTACCCCGAGCTGGAGACCCGGCTGAACCAGGCCGGCAAGGAGAAGGAGCTGTCCGAGGTACGGCGTGCCGCCGACCTGGCCAACATCTTCTATGTCCGGCAGAAGGAGACCAAGGGTCTGGGCCACGCCATCTCCCGTGCCCGCCGCTTCGTAGGGGACGAGCCCTTCGCCGTGCTCCTGGGCGACGACATCATGCGGGCCCGCAAGCCCGTGATGAAGCAGCTTATTGAGGCTGCCGAGAAGTATAACGCCTCCTGTGTTGGCGTGCAGAAGGTGGCCACCGAGGCCATCAGCAAGTACTCCTCCGTCAAGATTTCCCCTCTGGAGGACCGGATCTTCTCCGTCTCCGACATGAACGAGAAGCCCGCCCCCACCGAGATGTTCTCCAACTACGCCATCCTGGGCCGCTATGTCCTCACCCCCGACATCTTCGACATTCTGGAGCACCAGGCTCCCGGCTACGGCGGCGAGATCCAGCTGACCGACGGCCTGCGTACCCTGTGCCGTCAGAACCAGATGATCGCCGTGGACTTTGAGGGCCGCCGGTACGATACCGGCAACCTGAAAGGGTTCCTGGAGGCTACCATCGACTTCGCGCTTGAACACCCTGAGACCGGCGCATGGCTCAAGGGCTTTATCAAGGAGAAGGCGGAGCTGCTCTGAATTCCTCACAGATAAAACACCGTCCCTGCCGCAGAAGCGGCAGGGACGGTGTTTTGTTTTGTGTCGTGGATTTATTATTAGTCGTGGTCTACTTCCCAGTCCAGGATGACGCCGGTGACGGCGTTGATGTCGCACTCATACTCAGTGCGGCCATCCCGCAGCTCCAGCTCATAGACCCAGCGGCCGTCGTCCTCGTCCAGCTCGCACTTGACCACCGTTGCGGTGGAAGGAGCCTTGGCCTTGGCAATGGCCTTGGCCTGCTCGGCGGTGATCACGTTGTCCGCGGAAACCTGGGTCCGGTCGTCGTCGTAGAGGTCAAAGTCGTCCAGCTCCCAGTCCCGGCTGCGGATTTCGCCGGTGAGAGCGTCGATGTCGTAGTCGTACTCCTTGCTGCCGCTGTAGAACTCCACCTCATACTCCATCCGGCCGTCATCCCGGTCCAGTCTGGCCTTGAGGAACACGGCGTCGGCGGCGTTGACGCCGGCGTCAGACAGAGCGATGCTCTTGGCCTTGTCCACGCCGATGTAGCTGCCGGAGTTGGGGTCGGAGGCGGCCACCCGGTCGGCGGTGGTGAGGACGGCGGTGTAGGTGGCGGAATCATACTCCACCTCCAGGCCGGCGGCCTCGCAGATGGCACGGACGGGGGCGTAGGTGGTGCCGTTGTAGGAGAAGAGGGGCACGTCCTTGCCGTTGGCGTCCTTGGGGGAGAAGACCGCGCCGTTGATGGTCACGCGGATGTTATCCTCCACAGTGATGGGGCGGCTGGCAGCAAAGGCGGACATGCCCAGGCCAATCACAAGAGCGGTGGTGAGGATACCGGCGCCGAAACCGCTGAAGAAACCCTTCTTTTTCATACTCAATACTTCCTTTCTTTACCCATTGATTGTTTTATATGTTGGTGTGTGGGCGGAGCGCCCTCCCCCGGGAGAGGTCCGCCCCTTGTGTGCCCTTCTGCACCATTAACGGACGGGGCGTGCGTTTTATTGCACAGCGGAAAAAATTTTTTCAAAAAAATTTTCCCGGCAAAAAACCAGGCCCGGAAATCTCCCCGGCCCGGCTGCCAAATCCGCTCTTTCTCTGCGTTTTTTTAATTTTCCCGCATATTCCTCTTGACAATCCTGGATTTTTTTATATAATAGTATAGCTTGTTTGTATCCGATACAGACAACTCATCCTTGCCCTCATCCGAGATATGAGGGCCATACGTCCATAAGGAGGTGCACAAAACATGGCAAAGCTCAGCGCGAACTACGAGGCTGTCTACATTCTGGACGCCGATCTGGGCGAGGAGGCTACCGCCGCCCTCGTGGCCAAGTTCAAGACCCTGGTGGAGTCCAACGGCACTCTGACCGAGGTTGACGAGTGGGGCAAGCGCCGTCTGGCCTATCCCATCAACGACAAGAACGACGGCTACTACGTCCTCATGACCTTTACTTCCGCCCCCAGCTTCCCCCTGGAGCTGGATCGTATCTTCCGCATTACTGACGGCGTTGTCCGCTCCCTGATCGTCTGCAAGGACGAGTAAGGAGGAAGATATGCTTAACCGCATTATTCTCATGGGCCGTCTGACCCGTGATCCCGAGCTGCGGCACACTCAGACGGGGACCCCTGTGGCTTCCTTCTCTCTGGCCGTGGACCGGGACTTCAAGGACAAGCAGACCGGCGAGAAGGCCACCGATTTCATCGACATCGTGGCCTGGCGGCAGACGGCTGAGTTCGTCTCCCGCTTCTTCACCAAGGGCCGTCTGGCCGTGGTGGAGGGCCGTCTGCAGATCCGCGACTGGACCGACCGCGACGGCGGCAAGCGCCGCTCCGCCGAGGTCATCGCGGACAATGTCTACTTTGGCGATTCCAAGCGGGACGCCGAGGCCGGCGGCTATTCCGCCCCCAGCTACGGCGCTCAGGGCGGCTATGCGCCGCCTCCCGCCCCCGCCCCGTCCACTGGCTACGCCGCGCCTGCCGGTCCTTCCGGCAACGAGTTCGGCGACCTGACCGATGACGACGGCGAGCTGCCCTTCTAAAGGCGCAGCCCACACACAACATTCCGGGCCGCATCTGCGTGCCCATGACATCAAGGGGTCATCGCCCCACGAAACGGAGGTTTTGCTACCATGGCTATGGATAGAGAGCGTCCCCGCGGCCGGAAGCGCCGCAAGGTCTGCACCTTCTGTGTGGACAAGGTCGAGCACATCGATTACAAGGATGCGGTGAAGCTGCGCCGCTTCCTCTCTGAGCGTTCCAAGATCCTGCCCCGCCGTACCACCGGCACCTGCGCCATGCATCAGCGTCAGCTGACCGAGGCCATCAAGCGGGCTCGTCAGATCGCTCTGCTGCCCTACGTGACCGACTAATTCCGTCACATCAGAGACGCGTTCCAAACGGAGCGCGTCTCTTTTTTATTGCGCAGGAGGCCCGGGAGCATTGCTCCCGGGCCTCCTATTTTTTCTTATTCCATCGGCGCCACGCTGGCAGCTATGGCCGCCGCCTGTTCTGCCGTCAGGGGGGTGGAACAGGAGATGGCATAGCTGTACGCTCCGTCGGTCCACACCGCCAGGAGGACAGCGCCCTCCTGCTGCCCCTTCAGGGTGACAGTAATGCCGTCCAAATCGGCCTCTTCCGTCCAGGGATAGGCGTTGTAGTCGCCGCTCACATCCTCTGCCCCCTCCGCCATGCGGTAGGTGATGGTGTCCGTGCCGTCGGTGTACACCACCTGGGCCAGGGAGCCCATGATGAGGGATGCACTTTCCACCTTCCAGCCCTCGGGCAGTTCCGTGGGAACGGAGAGCGCAAAGGGAGCGGCAGATTGAAGTGCCTCCAGGTCCTCCGACTGGACTACAGGGTTGGTCACCTGGACGGGCGGTGAGGTAACGGGGTCGCTCCAGCTGGGGATGACCATCACACCTGCCAGCACCAGGCAGATACAGGCAGCGGCAGCCAAGGGCGCCCAGCGGCGGTATGTGTGTACGGCTCTGGGCGCGGTTTTCTGCAGCTGCGCCTGCTCCAGGGCACGCTCCAGCAGCCGCTCCCGCTCCTCCGGCGTGACATGGAGCTTGTCCATGGCCACGGAATACCTATTCTTCTCCAAAGTCATACGCCTCCTTCAACACCTGCCGCAGACGCTCCCGTCCCCGGCTCAGCTGTACCCGCACGGCACCCTCTCCGCGGCCAAGAAGACTTGCGATCTCGGCGGTGGAGTAGCCCTCCACGTAGTAGAGGTGGATGACCTCCCGGTACTTTACCGGCAGGCCGTTTACCGCCTCCAGCACCGCGCTCTCCTCCTGGTCAAAGCAGGGCTGATCCTCGTCCAGCTCCTCCCAGCGCCGCTTCCAGGGGGCGGAGAGCTGGTTCTTGCACAGGTTGATGGCCACCCGCATGAGCCAGGCCTTTTCGTGGGCCGGTCCCCCGAACTCAGGACGCTTCGTCAGATACTGCACCAGGGTGTCCTGGAGCACATCCTCCGCGTCGGTCCGGCTGTGGAGGTAGGAGTAGGCCAGCCTGAGAATGGCGTCCCCATAGCCCTCCAGCACCCGTGCCCCGTTCTGCCTCTCGTCCGGCATGTTCTGTCACTCCCTGTTATGTCTCTTCCTCAGGCGCCCGCCAGCTCAGCGGCCGCAGCGCCGTCCATGGGGGCGGAGAAGCTGAGGGAATAGCTGACGCCGTCCCGCTGCCAGATGGCCAGCACAGCCTGATCCCCGCTGCCCTTCAGGGTTACGTCGCCCACGGTCCAGGTATTGTCGTAGACGTTGTAATCGCCGCTGGTGTCCTCGTCCCCGGCGGCGGCCCGGAACAGGATGGTGTCCGTGCCGTTGGTGTAGGTCACCTGGAGCAGGTCGCCGCCGATGACGGAGACCTGGCTCTGCTGCCACTCCGCCGGGAAGTCGGGCAGCACGACCTCCACGCCAGCGGCGGCCATGGCCTCCTCCAGGGTGTCATAGGCCACGATGGGGTTGGGGATCTGAGTCTGGTTTTCCATGGCAGCGAAGGTAATATCGGTACCGTCGGTCTCCACCGTGTCGCCCATCATGGCGAAGAGGTCCACCGGCACATAGGTGGTGTTGTCCATGGCCACCGGCGCCGCGCCGAAGGACTGGGGTGCGCCCATGCCCAGCGCGGTGCTGCTGGTGCGGCAGTAGCTGTCCACGCCGATGGTCACCCAGGTGCGGACCACGCCGTTGTCAATCTCCACCCGCTGGGCATCCTCCGCCGTCCAGGTGACGGTGTAGCCCAGCGCCTCGGCCACCGGCCATCACCTTCTCCTGGGACACAAAGGGCGTCTTGCCGCTCAGGTCCAGGGCGGTGCCATCCACCGTGACGGTATAGCTGTCGGCAGCCGCCGCACCCACGGAGCAGGTCAGAAGAGCCGCGCACAGCGCGCCGCACATCATCTTTTTCATAAAAACCATCCTTTCCAGTGTTGAAATCGGGAGGGGTTCAGCCCCTTCTGCCCTGTATACAAACCAGGCACCCGAATTGCAACAGCCAGGCGGATATTTTTCTCTCTTTGGACGCACAGAGGGGCAGACAGGTTCCGTCCTTCCACATTCCGCCCTCTGCACGGTGGAAAGCCGTTGTCTTCCGCTCTTGCGGCGGGGCTCATGAGGCGGTATAATATTGCCTGTCAGTTCAACCGAAAGGGAGTTTGTTTCATGGTTACACTTGCACAGCGCATTGAGGAGCTCCGCACGGCCAGGGGCCTGAGCCGTCCCGCGGCGGCCGCCGCTCTGGGCTTCCCCAAGGGCGCCTTTGAGAAATTTGAGACCGGCCGCCAGACCCCCACCAAGGACCAGCAGGAGAAGATGGCCAATTATTTCGGCGTGTCCCTGTTCTACCTGCGTGGCGAGAGCAGCGACCCCACCCGCCAGGAGGACTGGATGAGCGGCGCCGTGCCCCAGGACGAGCCGGTCCACGTCCCCACTCCCGCCCCCCGGAAGGCCCAGCCCTCCGCCCAGCCCCAGGGCACGGTGATGGACTCGGTGCTCTCCAGCAAGCAGGTGCAGGACCTGCTCCGCTCCATCGTGCTGGACACCCTCCGCTCCCCCGAGGGTCAGGAGCTCATCGCCAAGGCAGTCCACCGGGAGCTGCTGAAGCAGAAATAACGCAAACAGGACGGAAGGCCGTTGGCCTTCCGTCCTGTTCTTTTAATGCTCGTGCCCGCAGCCGCCGCAGCACCCGCCGCAGGCAAAGCCCTCCACGGTCTCCGGGTCCACGCCCTGCTTTTTGTAGTAGTCGGCCAGGGCCGCCTTGATGGCCTCCTCGGCCAGCACGGAGCAGTGGAGCTTGTGTCCGGGCAAGCCGTCCAGGGCCTCGGCCACCGCCGCGTTGGTCAGCTTCATGGCCTCGGCCACCGGCTTACCCTTGATCATCTCGGTTGCCATGGAGGAAGACGCGATGGCCGACCCGCAGCCAAAGGTCTTGAACTTCACGTCAGTGATCACGTCGTTGTCAATCTTCAGGTACATCTTCATGATGTCGCCGCACTTGGGGTTGCCCACCTGGCCCACGCCGTCGGCATCGGGGATCTCACCCACATTGCGGGGATGCTCAAAATGGTCCATGACCTTCTCAGAATACAGCATAGCTTGTCTCTCCTTTTCTCACTCGTCCAGGTCCCAGGTGGGGCGGCCGGTCTCTTTGTCCCACACGGGGGACATCTCACGCAGGTACTGTACCGCCTTGGGCACCTCCCGCAGGATGGTGTCCACGTCCTCTTCGGTGGTCTCCCGGCCCAGGCTCAGGCGGAGGGAGCCGTGGGCGATGGCGTGGGGCAGGCCGATGGCCAGCAGCACGTGGGAGGGGTCCAGGGAGGCGGAGGAGCAGGCGGAGCCGGAGGAGGCGCAGATTCCCGCCCGATCCAGCTGGAGCAGCAGGGCCTCTCCCTCCACGCCCTCAAACACCAGGGAGGCGGTGCCGGGGAGCCGGTGGTCCCGGGAACCGGTGACCCGGGCATAGGGCAGGGCGGACAGGCCGTCCAGCAGCTTGTCCCGCAGAGCGGACAGGCGGCGGCTCTCCTCGTTCAGGCCGTCCACCGCCTCCCGGAGGGCGGCGGCCAGGCCAACCGCGGCGGCCACGTTCTCCGTACCGGACCGGCGGCCCTTCTCCTGTCCGCCGCCGTGGATGAGGGGCGGCAGCCGGAGGGGCTTGCGCATGTAGAGCACGCCGATGCCTCTGGGGCCGTAGATCTTGTGGCCGGAGAGGGACAGCAGGTCCACCTTCCAGTCCTCCACGTTGACCGGGATATGTCCTACCGCCTGGACGGCGTCGGTATGGAAGAGCACCCCCGCCTCCCGGGCGATGGCGCCGATCTCCGCGATGGGCTCCACGGTGCCAATCTCGTTGTTGGCCGCCATGACGGAGATGAGGATGGTGTCCGGACGGATGGCCGCCTTTACGGCGGCGGGGTCCACCCGACCCTCGCTGTCCACCGGGACATAGGTCACCTCATAGCCCTGCTTCTCCAGCCACTGGGCGGTGTGGAGCACGGCGTGGTGCTCGATGGCGGTGGTGATGATGTGCTTTCCCTTCTTCTGGCGCAGCTCGGCCACGCCCTTCAGGGCCCAGTTGTCCGCCTCGGTGCCGCCGGAAGTGAAGTAAATCTCCTCGGGCCTGGCGCCCAGGCAGGCGGCAATCTCCGCCCGGGCCTGCTCCAGGTCGCTCTTGGCCTCCTGGGCAAAGCGGTAGAGGCTGGAGGGGTTGCCATACTGCTGCTGGAAATAGGGGGTCATGGCCCTGAGGGCCGTATCAGAAAGGGCCGTTGTGGCCGCATGATCTGCATAGATGAATCTGGACATGGATATACTCCTCTCAAAGGCTGATTTCTCATTCCTCTTAATTCCTATATGTTTACTATGATTATAAAACATCCTGCCGGAAAGTCAAGTCCTTTCGAAAATTTTCCCTTAATTCTATCCCCGGATATTTTCTCTCTCCCCTGATTCTGGTAAACTGTTTTTCATCATTTAAGGGAGGTGGCCTGTGCTGTGGAAAAGCTGGGACTGGTGCTGGCGGGCGGCGGCGGAAAGGGCGCCTATGAGATCGGCGTGTGGCAGGCCCTGCGGGATCTGGGGCTGGAGCAATCTGTGACCGCCGTGTCGGGCACCTCGGTAGGGGCCCTCAACGCTGCCCTCTTTGCCACGGGGGATTTGGAGCGTGCCCGGACCGTGTGGCGGGACCTGTCCCCTACCCACATCATCTTCTCCCCCGACCCGGACAAAGCGGAGGCCCAGATTGCCCAGCTTCTGTCCTCACCAGGGCTGGGGCAGCGCTTTAAAGATTTTCTTCACAGAGGCAGCGTCCCCGATCCCTTAGTCCCTGTCTCCGTCGGAGCCACCGCCTCAACGGCCCTCTTTTTTCTGCGGAATCGCCTGCTCCCCACCCTCTCTCAGCTGCTCATGTCGGGCATCATCTCCGCCGACGGGCTGGGTGAGATGATAGACGGTGCAGTGGACTGTGCCCGGCTGGCCGCCTCTCCGGTCCGGTGCTACGCCACCTGCCTGCGGATTCCATGGCTCAAGCCGGACCGCTTCCTGCTCAACGGCAGAGCCCCGGAGGATATCCGGGCCATCCTGCAGGCCTCGGCTGCCATCCCCTTCTTCTTCCCCATGGGGTCGGTGGAGAAGAGGCTGTATCTGGACGGCGGCCTGCCGCCCTGGGGAGACAATGTGCCGGTGCGGCCTCTTTACGAGCTGGAGGGCTGCCGCACTATCCTGGTGGTCCACCTGTCCGGCAGTTCCAAAGTGGATGCCGGGCTGTTCCCGGAGGCCAGGCTGGTGGAGATCTTCCCCAGCGCGGAGCTGGGCGGACCGGCTGGTACCTTTGACTTTACTGCAAAGGGAGCCCGGTGGCGGATGGAACTGGGCTACCGGGACGGTGTGGAACAGCTGGCAGGGTTGTGCCTCTCCCAATCTTAACCAAACTTTAATTGACTTGCCCCATATACAATGATATAGTGGGTGCACCCCCGTAACTTTTTCCCGACTGGAGCGGAAAGAATGGATAAAAAATTATTTAAAAGTATTCTCTGGATTATTACTTACGCAGTGCTCCTGGTGCTCTTTATCATTCAGTTTGATGAGGTGCGCGGCCTGTTCTGGACCGTCATCGGACTGTTCCAGCCCCTGTTCATCGGCTTCGCCATCGCCTTCGTGCTCAACCGGCCCTGCCAGCTCTTTTCCCAGCTCTACGACCGGGGATTGAGGAGGACAAAGGCCAAAAATCTCTCCCGGCCTCTGGCTGTGGCTACCTCTTACCTGGTAATGTTTGTGCTCATCATCGCCTTCTTCTCTCTGGTACTCCCCAAGCTGGTGGAGAGCATTCAGATCTTCCTGAACAGCATCAACGGCTATATGCTCAATATTCAGGAATGGCTCAACAGGCAGGAGTGGCTCTCTCCCCTGTTCTCCTCCCTGCATCTGGACAAACTGGACCTCTCCAACTTCAGCGACCTCATCAAGGGCGCCCTCAACGGCGTGGTCAACACCCTGACCACCGCTGTTCCCCAGCTGCTGACCATCACCAGTAACATTATCTCCATCGTGGTGACGGGCTTCCTGTCCATCATCTTCTCGATCTATATGCTCTCGGGCAAGGCCACCCTGCTCTCCCAGTGCCGCCGGGTGCTCAAGGCCTACGCGCCGCCCAAGGTTGAGGCCTGGGTCACCGACGTGGTCCATCTGACCGCCAACACCTTCACCGCCTTTGTCAGCGGCCAGCTCATTGAGGCCTGTATTCTGGGCGGCCTCACCGCGCTGGGCATGCTCTTCATCCAGGCGGATTATGCCCCTCTCATCGGCGTCATTGTGGGCGCCACAGCCCTGATCCCCATGGTGGGCGCCTTCCTGGGCGGCGCGGTGGCCGCCGTGCTGCTGATCATGGTCTCCCCTCTGAAAACCCTGATTTTCCTCATTTTCCTTCTCTGCCTTCAGCAGTTTGAGGGTAATGTCATCTATCCCCGTGTGGTGGGCAACAACGTGGGCCTGCCCGCCATTTGGGTGCTGGCCGCCGTCACGGTGGGCGGTGGACTGTTCCAGTTCGTGGGCATCCTGGTCAGCGTACCGGTAGCCTCGGTGCTGTACACCCTGCTCCGCCGGGATGTGCACCGCCGGCTGGGTGAATCCAAGGCCTGATAAAAGAATCCGCACACGCTGCGCGTGTGCGGATTCTTTTTTATTTTTGCTTTGATGTTGTATTCCCAGTTATAAAACTTAAATTTAAAGTACCATTATCTGCGGTATGTTCCAGCATTGGTACGCACTCCGGATTTCGAGCCGTTGTGTCCCAATGTCATATTTTTTGACCGTCTGTGACGTATATCCAAAAGATAGAAAATTAATTTTCCTCATTTTCATGTTTGCGGAATCGTGATAAGATTAAGATCAAATAGCTGGAACAGGAGAGGACGATATGATTGATAAAACTGATTGGAGGTTGACTTGGCAAGGAGATTATTTGTCCGGGAAAACTTTATACCATAGAAAATGGAATGCGCGTTCCAGCAAATGGGATCATAAGCATTGTATTTTTTGTTGGGAGAAATTTTCTGCCATTGATGGAACGCTGCATGAGGGTTACGCAACAGAGGACGGCTACTATTGGATTTGTCCCGATTGCTTTCGTGACTTCAAGGCTATGTTTGGATGGACTGTAGTAGAGGACACAGAATGAGTTTGCCTGAAAAATAGAGTTTTGGGGCGTTTTGTGTGTCTTTCCCAGTATTAAGAAGGCACACAAGGCCGCCTAAGCTCACAAAGGAGAGGAAATATGACAAAGAAATTTTCAAAACTCCTCTGCAGAGCTATCATCGCATCTGTTTCATTTGCGATGCTCCTGTCAACTGTTCCATGGGTCTGTGCCAGCGCTCTGCCTGAAAACAGCATCAATCAGTCAGCAGGAACAGCAACTGGCTATATTTATTTGGAAGGGAAAGCAATTTCAAATACCCCTCATATCCTCACTCAGGGTAGCGATATAGAAACGCTCATACCCATCGGTATTTTATTGAAAAGCATTGGCTGTGAATTTGAATCCTTCTCTCCTCAAACGGAGAACACATTCTGTTTCAAAGGCAATGAGTATGTTCTGACACTAGCGCCTTTAGGGATAGATCAGCGTAAAGTCCCTTATGAAGTATCCCAGACGCCGTTGGACAATGGCAAATACTACGCCTCTATTTTCCTGAGCCGGCCTTACTACAATGGCGTTGGCTTATATTCGCTCGCGCTGGAGGAAATTCTGCTCTCCGATGATTGTTCTCTGTTACCAGGGCAAAATGATCCGTTTGCGGAATATGCTTATCCGTATTTTACCTATGCATATGTAATTGAAAATATAATATATTTCAATAGTGATGCAGTCGAACTATTACTGAAATGCTTTGGTTATCAATCAGAGTGGTCTGCAGAGGATAGTAGGCTTTATGTTGGGAAAATTCAAATGGAGGCTCTTGACGCTGACGCATGGGCTGCCATAGAAGTTGAGATGGCCCTCCAGGAAGGACTTCTGTATAGTCAAGATATTTCATATCAAGGCGATATTACAAAACTATTCTTTCTTGAATTGTTAGATAACGCCTATCAACGGATCCAGAATGAAAATTTGCCTCAATCCTTATTGATAGAACTCATTAATATGTTCAGATTTCAGGATTCCGATTATCTTTCACGCGGAGAAGCCTTTCTTATCATAGACCATCTAATACAGTATCAGTATCCTGAACTACTTGTAGAGGATGCAGAGATGCACAGTGTCTTTTATCCAGACGAGTTTTCATCAATTGAGGAGCATGACGCAGCTGAGCAGCTTCATATGCTCGGAATATTAAAGGGAGTTGGTACGGTTTATTCAGAAACGGTTTGTGCGAAACCTGATAAATTACTGACTTGTCAAGAAGCTATTTGTTTTATATACAGACTGTTATCTTGGCAACGACGAGACTATTCCCTGAGCAAGATGCCGAACTTTTTCTATACCTCCTGAACAGATAACCCTGCATCTGTCTTGGCTCACCCCACTCTGGGAACACAACAGAGCGCCGGAGGCTCTCTATAAAATACTTGGCCGCTGCCAAATGGCAGCGGCCTCTTTCTTCGCGCTTCTTCCCCACACATTCCGCTTTGCCGGACTTGCGCGGGATTCCTCTTTTTTATTCTGCTTTTTATTCACGGCCCAGCCCCTGCCCCATCTGAGATGGGGCAGGGGCTGGGGCTGGGCGGCATATAAAACGGGGCCGCTGCCATTTGGCAGCGGCCCCGTTTGGTTCTGTGTTGTCACGCTTCGCCGGTTCGCGACGAGCGGCTTCCCTCCGGCTCGGGCTTGAAACAGGTCCACTTCGCGGCCCTTCGGTTTCTCACCCTCGCTCTGGTCCATCCGCTCTGCTCACGACGTCTCAGCGCTTCTCCTTACTTCAGGTTGAAGAAGGCGTCCTTGCCCAGGTACTGAGCCACGTCGCCCAGCTCCTCCTCAATGCGGAGCAGCTGGTTGTACTTGGCCACACGGTCGGTACGGCTGGGAGCACCGGTCTTGATCTGGCCGGCGTTGAGGGCCACGGCGATGTCGGCAATGGTGGCGTCCTCGGTCTCGCCAGAGCGGTGAGACACGATGGCGGTGTAGCCGGCGCGGTTGGCCATCTGGATGGCGTCCAGAGTCTCGGTCAGGGTGCCGATCTGGTTGACCTTGATGAGGATGGCGTTGGCAACGCCCTTCTCAATACCGGTGGCCAGACGCTCCACGTTGGTGACGAACAGGTCGTCGCCCACCAGCTGGACGCGGTCGCCAATGGCCTTGGTCAGCATAGCCCAGCCTTCCCAGTCGGTCTCGGCCATGCCGTCCTCGAGGGAGATGATGGGGTAGGTGTCGGCGAACTTCTTCCACATGTTCACCAGCTGCTGCTGGGTCATCTTCTTGCCGGACTTGGGCTGGATGTAGCACTTCTGCTCCTCATCCCACCACTCGGAAGAAGCGGCGTCGATGGCGATCATGAAGTCCTCGCCGGGCTTGAAGCCGGCCTCCTCGATGGCCTTCACGATGACCTTCAGAGCGTCCTCGTCCTTCTTCAGGTTGGGAGCGTAGCCGCCCTCGTCACCCACGCCGGCGGCGGGAGTGCCGTTCTCCTTCAGGGTCTTCTTCAGCTGATGGAAGACCTCGGCGCACATACGCAGAGCCTCGCGGAAGCAGCAGGCGCCCACGGGCATGATCATGAACTCCTGGATCTCAACGTTGTTGGTGGCGTGAGCGCCGCCGTTGAGGATGTTCATCATGGGAACGGGCAGGGTCTTGGCGTTGACGCCGCCGATGTAGTTGTACAGGCTGGTGCCCAGGCTCTCGGCAGCGGCCTTGGCGCAGGCCAGGGAGGCGCCCAGGATGGCGTTGGCGCCCAGCTTGGTCTTGTTGGGGGTGCCGTCCAGAGCGATCATGGCCTTATCGATGGCCACCTGATCCAGGACGTTCATGCCCACCAGGCACTCAGCGATCTCGGTGTTGACGTTCTTCACAGCGGTGAGGACGCCCTTGCCCAGGTAACGGCTCTTGTCGCCGTCGCGGAGCTCGCAGGCCTCGTAGATACCGGTGGAAGCGCCGGAGGGAACGGCGGCACGGCCAACAGTGCCGTCCTCCAGGTAGACCTCAACCTCAACGGTGGGATTGCCGCGGCTGTCCAGAATCTCACGGCCCAGAACATCAACGATCTCGATAATCTGCTTCATGTTCAAAAACTCCTTTCATTTTAGGGACACGGCTTCCGGTATTTCCGCCGTGCCTTCTATCTGTCAGGGCGGCAGGAACCGCCCGAACATACAATGATGTGCTGCTTACGCCTCGATCAGGGTGTTGCCGTCCATCTCGGCGGGCTTTTCCAGGCACCCCAGCCGGCTTTGCCGCCCGGGGACCCCGGATTTCACTTCACGCTGCCCGGAATGAATCCGGTCAGCGCCAAGGTTTTCCGCTCCGCGCAAAACGCTTGAACGGCGCAGGCGCCGATCCGCCTTGCGGCGGGATGGCCCTTGAAAAGCCCTTTTAGGCCTCGATCAGGGTATTGCCGTCCATCTCAGCGGGCTTTTCCAGGCCCATCAGGTCCAGCATGGTGGGGGCGATATCGGCCAGGCGGCCGTCACGCAGCTTCACGTTGGCGCCCACGATGCAGAAGGGCACCAGGCTGGTGGTGTGGGCGGTGTAGGCGGTGGTGCCGTCATCGTCCAGCATCCGGTCGGCGTTGCCGTGGTCGGCGGTGATCAGCGCCACGCCGCCCATCTTGCGGGTGGCCTCCACAACACGGCCCACGCACTCGTCCACGGTCTCAACGGCCAGACGGGCAGCCTCATACACACCGGTGTGGCCCACCATGTCGCAGTTGGCGAAGTTGAGGATAACCACGTCGTAGTTGCCGCTCTCGATGCGCTTCACCGCCTCGTCGGTGACCTCACGGGCGCTCATGTCGGGCTTGAGGTCGTAGGTAGGCACCTTGGGGGAGGGGATGAGGCAGCGGTCCTCGCCGGGGAACACCTGCTCGGCGCCGCCGTTGAAGAAGAAGGTCACATGGGCGTACTTCTCGGTCTCGGCGATACGGAGCTGGGTCAGGCCCAGGCGGGAGATATACTCGCCAAAGATGTTCTTCAGCTCGTGATGGGGGAAAGCCACCGTCACATTGGGCATGGTGGCGTCATACTCGGTGGTGCAGACATAGGTCAGGGGGAAGAAGCCCTTCTTCCGCTCGAAGCCGTCGAACTCGGGGTCCACCAGGCTGCGGGTGATCTCGCGGGCCCGGTCGGGACGGAAGTTCATGAACACCACGCTGTCGCCGGACTTGATGACCGCGTCCTTGCAGCAGATGACGGGCTCCACGAACTCGTCGGTGACGCCGGCGTCATAGGACTTCTGCACGGCGGCCACGGGGTCGGCCTCAAAGGGAGCCTCGCCCAGCACCAGAGCGTCGTAGGCCTTGACCAGACGCTCCCAGCGCTTATCACGGTCCATGGCGTAGAAGCGGCCGGAGATGACGCCGATGTGGGCGTTGCCCACCTGGGCGCACTTCTCAGCCAGCTGCTCCACGTAGCCCTTGCCGGAGGCGGGGGGCACGTCACGGCCGTCCAGGAAGGCGTGGACATAGACGTCCTTCACGCCCTGCTGCTTGGCCATGTCCAGCAGCGCAAAGATGTGGGTGATGTGGCTGTGGACGCCGCCGTCGGACAGCAGGCCCATCACGTGGAGGGCGTGGCCCTCCTGCTTGGCGTTCTCCATGGCCCGCAGATACTCGGGGTTCTGGAAGAAGTCGCCGTCCTTGATGGACTTGGAGATGCGGGGCAGGTCCTGGAACACCACCCGGCCGGCGCCGATGTTGGTGTGACCCACCTCGGAGTTGCCCATCTGACCCTCGGGCAGACCCACGTCCAGGCCGGAGGCGGACAGCTTGCTCACCGGGTTCTCGGCAAACAGCTTGTCCAGCACAGGCTTGCGGGCGTTGGCAATGGCGTTGCCCTCGGTCTCGCTGCGGAGACCGTAGCCATCCATAATGATAAGAGTAGTGGGTGTTTTACTCATAAATAACCTCAGTTCCTTCAGGTAAGATTGGGGCGGCAGGCGGCGGAACCCTGTGGGTCCGCCGCACTCCGCTCCTTCTTGTCACGCTTTGCCTGTCGGGGGCTCAGCGCTTCCTGTCACGCCTCGCACCCTCCGCAACGGCGTCTAGGCCCCTTCGACTGCGCAAGCCGGCCTCCGCCCCTTCAGGGCCTGCGGTCCGTTTGCTCCGCTCCGGGTCCTACCCGCCTGCTCTCGGGTGCTCAGCGCTTCCTCTTACTCCTGATTGTTGGCGTCGTTGATGATGCTGGTGAAGTCAGCGGGCTTCAGGGAGGCGCCGCCGATGAGGCCGCCGTCGATGTCGGGCTGAGCCAGCAGCTCAGCGGCATTCTTGGCGTTCATGGAGCCGCCGTACTGGATGGTCACGGCGCGGGCAACACGGGCGCCGTACAGCTTGCGGATGACCACACGGATGCTCTCGCAGACCTCGGCAGCCTGCTCGGCGGTAGCGGTCTTGCCGGTGCCGATGGCCCAGATGGGCTCGTAGGCAATGACAACGTGGCGCATCTTGTCGGCGGGCACGCCGGCCAGAGCGGCCTTCACCTGGTAGGCGATGAGCTCCATGGTGACGCCCAGCTCACGCTGCTCCAGGCTCTCGCCCACGCAGACGATGGGGTGCAGGCCGGCCTCCAGGGCGGCATGGACCTTCTTGTTGACGGTGAAGTCGGTCTCATTGTAGTACTGGCGGCGCTCGGAGTGGCCGATGATGACGTACTTCACGCCCAGGTCCTTGAGCATCTCAGCGGAGACCTCGCCGGTGTAGGCGCCGTGGGACTCATAGTGGCAGTTCTCAGCGCCGATGGCGATGCGGCTGTCCTTGAACAGACGCACAGCGGCCTGAATGTTCACATAGGGCACGCAGAGGACAACGTCGCAGCCCTTGGGCTTGCCCAGCATGGTCTTGATCTCCTCAGCAAAAGCCTTGGTCTCAGTCAGGGTCTTGTTCATCTTCCAGTTTCCGGCGATGATAGTCTTGCGGTAGCGGCGGTTCATTGCAGTTCAATCCTTTCATTATATATCAAGTGAAGCCTTCCCCAGGCGGCGCGCCGGAGTCGTCGCGCCCTGCGGAAATCGAGCTTTCTGAATCAGCTGGTACCGGGAATACAATCCGGAGTCTTGGGCGTCCAGCAGGCAGGCCCCGTCGGAGCAAGCTCTGTATCTCTCGCTTCCGCCCTGGGGCGAAAGCTCAATCACTCCGCTGCTCCTCCTCTCCCCACCGAACCCGCTTCGCTGGGCTTCGGCGGGGACCCCGAAAGGGCAGCTCCTTGCCCTCCATGAACTCGAGGGAGGCACCCCAACGGAGCAAATCTCCGTTGGGGACCCCATTTGATTTCACTTCCTCGGGCGAAATGAATTCGCCCTGCGGCAAGGTTTGCTGCGCAAACGCTTGGACGCGCCTTTGGCGCGGCTCGCTCGCGCTCGCGCGGCGGCGCCTTTGCGGATAATTAGGCGTCCAGCAGGCAGGCGACGCCGGGCAGCTCCTTGCCCTCCATGAACTCCAGGGAGGCACCCCAACGGAGCAAATCTCCATTGGGGACCCCATTTGATTTCACTTCCTCGGGCGAAATGAATTCGCCCTGCGGCAAGGTTTGCTGCGCAAACGCTTGGACGCGCCTTTGGCGCGGCTCGCTCGCGCTCGCGCGGCGGCGCCTTTGCG
>NZ_JBMNPX010000010.1:0-95908 GCF_050943825.1 Pseudoflavonifractor sp. | reverse complement strand
ACGCCGCCGCCTACCACGCACACACGCTTGACGCCCTCGTCAATGTGGGTGGGCACGCCCAGAGGACCAACAAAGTCCTTGATGTCGTCGCCCACGTTCAGGTCGCCCAGCAGCATGGTGGTCAGGCCCACCTTCTGGAAGATGATGGTGATGGTCCCCTTCTCACGGTCATAGTCCCCGATGGTCAGAGGGATCCGCTCGCCGTCGTCGTCGATCCGCAGAATGATGAACTGCCCCGGCAGGGCCTTCCGGGCAATCTTGGGCGCTTCCACTTCCAGCAGCGTGACGCTGGGATTCAGCACTTCCTTGCGTACGATTTTTGCCATTCTGTTCTCCACCTTTCAAAGAGTCAGCATGCCAAACTTTTTGTTAGTCTAACCCATTTACCGCAAGAATAGCATGTTCGTTTTCGATTGTCAATATGCTTTACCTATGTAAAGTGTTTTCGCTCCGCCAAACAACCTGTATGCAAAAGAACACCCGCCGGACCGGTGTCCGGCGGGTGCGGCAGGGTTTAACGCTCCCCGGCGATTTTCCAAAAAACACGGATGACAAACTCCGGTCCCTCCAGAGCCGCCTGCGTCCGGCAGCCCATCTGCTCCGCCAGGGCCTTCACAATGGCCAGACCCAGCCCTGCATTGTGGCTGGTGCGGTTCTTATCCGAAGTAAAGGAGCGGTCAAACACATGGGGCACGTCCTCCTCCGTCAGTCCGCCTGCCCCGTTGGCAAAGGCGCTGACCACAGTATCTCCCGCCCGGTACAGCCTGATGGACAAGGTCCCCACCCCGTGCTCCAGGGCGTTGCGGATCAGGTTGGTGAACACACGGAGCACGGCGGCGGCATCTCCCCACACATGGGGCAGGCCCTCCGCCAGTTCCACCGACACATCCAGCCCGGAGGCGGTCAGGTCGTTGTAGAACCCCGCCACCAGCTCGCTGAGGATGGCGTACAGGTCCACCCGCTCCCGTGCGATGGGATACTCGCCCCCGTCCAGCCGGGACAGGTCGTAGAAGCTGCCGATGAGGCTCTGGAGCGCACGGGCCCGGCCCTCGATGATATTCAGGTATTCCTCCCGCTCAGCCTGGGACAGATTGTCCCCCTCCAGGAGCTGGAGGTAGCCGATGATGGAGGTGAGGGGGGTACGCAGGTCGTGGGACACATTGGCAATCTGCTGCCGGAGGGCCTGCTCCCGGCGGCGGTAGTCCGCCTCCTCCTTCTGGCGCAGCTCCAGCAGGCCGTTGACGGCGGCCACCAGCTCCTCCGCTGAGGAGTTGGGCGCTGCCATGCGGATACGGACGCCGCTGCCTGTCTCCTCCCGCTCCCGCAGCTGCCCGGCAGCGGATCGGAGGGCGCGCTCCACCGCGTAGACCCGGATACCCAGGCCCACGCACAGCGCCCCCAGCACAATGAGGGCCAGAATCAGCAGAGGCATCTTCCCCGCTCCCTTCTCTGTGGTAGATAAATGGCCGCTGATGATGCGGCAAAGCCGCCGGAGAAGCCCCCCGGCGGTTTTGTCTCTCCCCGCTGAACAGGGAGACGGTTATTTCACTTCCGACCGGCGGAACACCCACAGCCCCACCACAGTGCTGGCCAGAAGCCAGCCCAGTCCGATGGCCCAGTTTTTCGCCATCAGCTGCCAGGTCAGGTCATCATAGTACTGCCCGAAGGGGGCCGTCAACAGTACCGACCGCACCACCCGGGCAGGTCCGGCGATGGTCTCCGAGTTGATCATAGTCAGGATGGCGGTCATGGGCTCTCCCAGCAGGAGGAGGTAGGCCGTCAGGCAGGCGGCCACCACCTCGTTCTTCAGGGCCAGAAACAGAGCGTGAGTCAAGCCCAGCGCCCCCAGCCACAGAGGGAAGGAGGCCGCTGTCACGTAGCCCAGGATGGCCAGGGACACCTGGGTCTCCTCTGGGGTACCGGGAGCTGTGAACAGCCAGCCCAGGCCCAGGAAGCTCCCCATCACCAGAATGCACAGCATAGCGGCCAGCAGAAAGGCGGCCATCAGCTTGCCCAGGTAGATCCGGCTGCGGGGAATGCCAAATTCCACCTCATTTTTCAGGGTACCCGTCCGGTGCACGCCGGACGCCACCACCACGTCCATGATGGCGGCCATGAATAGCCCTATCGGCATGGTGGCTGTCAGCAGCGCCGCCATATTGGGGAAGGTGAACGGTCCCACCCACATGGAGGCGAAGACAAGTGCCAGCGCCAGCAGAATGCCGGACACCAGATAGACCGTCATATGGTGGGCGGCCCGGTACAGCTCCGCTTTGATATAATTGAGCACAGGGCCGCCCCCTTTTTGTCAGTTAATCTCCCGCTTCTGGAAGCAGATAAGGCCCACCAGGGTGGTAATCACGAACCATCCGGCGCCAATGGCCCAGCTCCGGCCCAGCAGCGCCATGTCCCAGGGCGCATAGGGCGCCATATCCAGGGAGGTGGTCAGCATGCACACATACACATACTCAAACACCGGGCCCACCAGGGTGATGAGCAGCTTGACAACCTGGGGCAGCGCCAAAATCACGCCGATGAAGAGAAAGGATGCCACCGTGCTGCTCTTGAGCAGGAAATAGAGCATGAGCACCAGAGCCTGGGAGCCCAGCCACAGAGGCAGGGCGGTCAGGATGCAGTAATAGATGAGGCTCATGGTCTCAGCCGCCCCTGCATCGTGGGGCAGCACCACCCAGCACATGGCCACGTAGGCGCACAGGACGATGGCGCAGAGCACCAGGGCGGTGATGCAGGACACTAGCAGCTTGCCCAGGTAAATGCGGGCTCTGGGCAGACCGTAGGACACCTCGTTTTTCAGGGTATTGAACTTGTACTGGTCGGAAAAGACCATGTCGCCGGTGAGAACCGTGCAGTACAGGCCCACACCCAGCATGAGGCACAGGACGCCGGCGCCGGAAGAGAAGTTCACATCGTTGCCGTTGGCGTTGGTATACGCCCAGCCCGCCACCAGCATGGCCTCCAGGAGGAGAATCACCACCAGGAAGCCATAGGTATACTTGCGGTGGAGCACCTTATAGAACTCAGCGCGCATGTACTTAACCATGGTGGACACCCCCAATCAGAGACAGGAAGTAGTCCTCCAGGTTGGCGCCCTTCTGCTCAATGGAGCGCAGGGCCACGCCGCTCTCCACCAGCAGCTGGGTCACCCGGGCGGGCTCGTCCAGGTGGCAGTACAGGCGGATGACATTGTCGGGCAGGACCTCGTAGTCCCGTGCGCCCAGGCCCTGCTCCAGGGCGCGGGCCGCCGCCGGGGCGCTGTCCACCGACAGCTCCAGGCAGGCACGGCACTTCTCCTTCAGGGCCTTGGCGGAAATCTGCTCCAGCATACGGCCGTTGTCAATGAAGCCGTAGTGGGTGGCCAGGTTCTCCAGCTCGGAGAGGATGTGGCTGGAGATGAGGATGGTGGTCTCCCGCTCCCGGTTCAGATCCAGCAGCAGGTTGCGCAGCTCCACGATACCCTCCGGGTCCAGGCCGTTGATGGGCTCGTCCAGCAGCAGGAAATCGGGCTGCCCCATCAGGGCCAGAGCCAGGCCCAGCCGCTGCTTCATGCCCAGGGAGAAGGTCTTGAACTTCTTCCCGCCCGCCTTCTTCAGGTCCACCAGCTTGAGCACCTCGTCCACACAGCTCTTGCCGGGGATGCCCCGCTGGATGCGGTAGTACTCCAGATTCTCCCTGGCGGTGAGATAGGGGTAGAAGCTGGGGGTCTCCACCATGGCGCCGGTACGGGCCCGCATTTTGCCCAGCTCCCCGGGCTCGGTGGCGCCGAAGAGAGAAATCTCTCCCTCGGTGGGCACGGTCTGGGCCGTGACCATGCGGATGATGGTGGTCTTGCCCGCGCCGTTACGGCCCACCAGGCCGTAAATCTGCCCCTTCTCTATGTTCAGATTTACATTGTTCACCACGGTGGCCGGACCGTATCTCTTGGTCAGGTTCCGGGTGACCAGAACGCTCTCTGCCATTGCGGCATCAACCTCTCTTTCGGGGAGGGGCGGAGCGCCGTCCCTCCTGGATTGTGATGCCAGTATAACGGCAAGTCAACAATTCGCCTTTAAGCAAATGTGAAGAAAGGATAAAGTCGGGGAATGGGCCGGTGGGGATTTACGCCTGCGCTTTCCTGTCACGCAGACGTTGGGCCCCCGCACGCCTCCCCTTCCCTCCGACTCCGGCCTACGCCTGCGCTTCCTCGTTCATCTTGAAGCCAATGCCCCACACCGTCTTGATGTACTCGGTGGACGAGACCTTGGCCAGCTTGGCGCGGAGATTGGAGATGTGGACGTTGACGGTGTTGTCGTCGCCGAAGTACTCCCCGCCCCACACCTGCTCATAGAGCTGCTCCCGGGTAAAGACCTTCTTGGGATAGGACATCAGCAGGGCGAGAATTTCAAACTCCCGGGCGGTGACCGTCACGTCCTTCCCCGCCGCCGTGACGGAGACGCTCTCCTTGTCCAGGGTCAGGTCCCCCCAGGTGAGCACATGCTTCTCCCCCGCGGGCGAGGAGAACTGCCGGTACCGCCGCAGCTGGGCCTCCACACGGGCCAGCACCTCGGCGTTGTCAAAGGGCTTGGGAATAAAGTCGTCAGCACCCAGCTTGAGCACATTCACCCGGCTCTCCAGCCCCGCCTTGGCCGACAGGACAATGATGGGCATGGTTCTGCTCTTGCGCAGCTCGGCGATGAACTCCTCGCCAGTGAGTCCAGGCAGCATCAGGTCCAGCAGAATCAGGTCGTAGTCGTACTGCCCGGCCCAGAGCATGGCCTCGCTGCCGGAAAAGGCGGGGCGGCAGCAGTACCCGCCGTCCTCCAGAATCTTGCAGAGGAGACGGTTGATGTCCTGGTCGTCCTCCACCACGAGAATGTTATAGCGCTCCATGGCTGTTCCCCCTTTGCGGTGGTCTGTTTTACTTGATTCTCAGCTTCTCCGCCAGATTTTCATCCGGATCCACGTAGGCCGTCTGATAGGTGGTATACACCACCATGCCCGGCCGGGCTCCGGCGGGCTTCTTCACGTACTTCACCGGCGTGTAGTCCACCGGCACCTTCTTGCCGTCCCGGCCCTGGGAGAACCAGGCCGCCAGCATGGCCGCCTCGGTGAGGCTCTGGGCGTCCACCGGCCCGCCCTCAGCCCAGAGGATGACGTGGGAGCCGTGAATCTTCTGGGTGTGGAGCCAGATATCGCTCTTGTAGGCCATCTTGGTGGTGAGCTGGTCGTTCTGGGCGTTGTTCTTGCCCACGGAAATCCGCAGCCCCGTGGAGGAGCGGAACTCCATGGGCTTGCCCGACACCCGCTTCTCCCGCTTGGCCGCCTTGTTCTGGCGACGGAGATAGCCGGTATCGGTCAGCTCCTGGCGGATCTCCTGGAGGTCCCGCTCGCCCTCGGCCAGGGTGATGTTCTCCAGCACGCTGTTGAGGTACTCCAGCTCCCCCTCGCCCCGGGCAATCTGCTCGGTGAGCACCCGCTCGGCGGTCTTGGCCTTGTTGTACTCCTTATAATACTTGGCCGCGTTCTGCTGGGGCGTCAGCAGCGGGTCCAAGGGAATCTCCGCCTCCCGGCACTCCGGGTCGTAGAAGTTCATGGCCCGCAGCAGGCTCATGCCCTTCTCCATGGCGTGGAGGTTGGAGGTGATGATATCCCCCCACTCCCGCAGCCGCTCCCGGTCCCGGGTGGCCTCCAGCTCACGGCGCTGGTTGTTCAGCTTGCGGGCGGTGCGGTCCCGGGCGCTGGTCACCGACTTCACCAGGTCCTGGCCCTTCTGTTTCACCCGCTCGGCGCTCTCCCGGTCGGCATAGAACTTGTCCAGCATCTGGCCAAAAGACTCCATCCGCCGCAACTCCACGGTCATGCCGTACTGGAGGATAGGCAGGAAGGAGAAATCGGTGGGCTTGCCCTCCTTGAGAATCATATAGGGTGTAAACTCTTTATCCTTTACAGAATTTACAAAGGCGTTCATCCGCTCCAGCAGGCGGGCTTTGCCCTTCTCCCCCAGCTGGCAGAAGCGGACGGCGGAGTCACCGGCGGCCTGGAAGGCCAGCTCCCGGCAGATGAGGGGGGACAGGCCGTTGAAGGTGTCCAGCAGCCACTTGTCCACCGCCCCCTCCTCGGGCGCGGCGGCAATCAGCCCCTCCAGCTCCCCCTCCTCCAGGTCCAGAGGATTGCGCTTGTCCTGGGGCACAGGCGGATGGTAGAACAGTCCGGGCAGCAGCTGCCGCTTGCCTGTGGCCAGGTCGCCCTCCACCCGGCGGACGCAGTCGGTGATGCGCCCCTCGCTGTCCAGGAGAATCAGGTTGGCCGACCGGCCCATCAGCTCCAGCACCAGGCGGCGCTCCACCCGGTCCCCCAGCTCGTCCAGGCACTCCAGCCTGAACTCCACCAGACGCTCCACCGGAGGCTGGGTGATATCCAGAATCCGGGCGCCGGTGAGATGCTTGCGCATAAGCATGCAGAACATGGGGGGCGTGTCCGGGTTTTCCCGGGTAATACGGGTCAGCTGCACACGGGGGTGGTTGGGGCTGGCGGAGAGGAGCAGCTTCACGTTCTCCCGGCTCCCCCGCACCGCCATCACAATCTCGTCCCGGACAGGCTGGTAAATCTTATCAATCTTGCCGCCCAGCACGGCGGCTCTCAGCTCCTCCGCCACGGCGGAGAGGCAAATCGCGTCCAAGGGCATGGGTTTACTCCTCCATCATCAGCTCAAAGAGCTGGTTGATCCGCTCGGTCCGGCCCTGAAGATAGAGCCAGCCGAACAGGGACTCCAGGGCGGTGGCGGTCTGGTAGTCGGCCCGGCTGGCCGCCTTGGGCACCGAGTGGGGGCTGGTGTTGCGCCCACGGCGGAACACGTCCCCCTCCTCCTCTGTGAGCAGGGGGATGATCTTCTCCGCTGCCGCGGCCTGGGCAGGGGCGGCCACATACTTCACTGTGGCCTTGTGGAGGCCCTTGTTGGTGGCCTTGCCGTGGAGGCACAGCCAGGAGCGCACCATCAGTTCAAACACGCCGTCCCCCAGATGGGCCAGGCCCAGGGTGCTGATGGCACGGATATCGTCGGGCGCGGCGTTCAGATGAAAATAATCCATGGTATTCTACCTCTGTCTCTTATGTCTGCGCCGGCAGCGGATGCCGCCGGACGTTTGATTAAGCAGGCATTATTATACAGCAATGGGGCCCGGGTTACAACCTTCCCGGGCCGTCACAGGCAGTTTACCACACAAGCGCCGCCGGAACAAGGAGATTACCGCCCCTTTTTCTCCGGCTCCGGCCGCAGCCGGGGACAGCCCCGGGCGGTGAACCGGAACACGGCGTAGCCCCGGCCGTCCATCCGCTCGGCCGACGCGAAGCAGAACAGGGGTGTCATGGGAAAGACGCCCCCCGGCTCCCAGGGCAGGGCCAGCACAAAGCCCTCTCCCTCCCGTTTGAGCAGGCCCCCTTTCAACGGAGCGGCGCACTCTTTGAGCAGTTGCTCCCCCATGAGCCGGGCGGGATGGTCCTCCCTGACCCAGCCCGCGGGGGGCTGAGTCCCTTCCCCGGTCTGCTGCCCGAAGGCGTAGGCCAGCCGGATTTCCGCCCCGGTGGGCGGCCACAGCCCCTGACGGCGCAGCTGGTCCACAGGGATTGTCCGCCGCAGACGGAGCGATCCCCCCTCCGGAAGCATGGTCCCCAGCAGCAGGCTGCCCCCCTTTCCCAGCAGGTGCAGCTTGTAGAGCCCCCCGCCGTCATCCGCCGCCCGGGCGGAAATGACCGCCTGGAGCCCCTCCTCCCGCACCTGTACCGTCCCCTCCGGTCTTCTCAGCGGAATGTGCATTTCCTCCACTGTGCCGCCCCCTTTCTCCTTTTCTTATATGTATGCAAAATTTGGTCACATTTTCCAGTCTCATTTTTTGTGAAAATTCTGCAAGTGACTTGCGTACTTTTGTCGAAGTCTGTATAATGTATACGCATGCGATATTTTGACAGAAACATCCATCTTCTCTGTCCGGAATCCTGATATCTTGGAGGCACTCATGGCACAGACCGTCCTTTCTTCTTCCGACACCGCCCCGTGGAAGGCGTTGACTGAAAAGCTCCCCGGTGTGCTCAGCGTGGAATTTGTCACGGAAGGCTCTGCCGTCCGGGAGGTCCATGTCCTCTCCGACCAGTCCCGCTCCCCCAAGCAGATTGTGCGGGACGTCCAGTCCGCCCTGCTGGCCCGGTTCCAGCTGGAGCTGGACCACCGGATTGTCAGCGTGGCCCAGATTCCCGGCCTTCCCACCGTGGTGCAGCGGCGGCTGATCTGTGACAAGCTGGAGCTGTCCACAGGGCGGAGCGGCGTGGATGTGTCGGTCTCCCTGCGGGTTGGCGACGTGTCCCACAAGGGCATCGCCCACTCCGATCACTCCTCCGCCGGGCGGAGCCGGGCCATCGCCCAGGCCACCACCGACGCCATCAACCAGTTTCTGGCCCCCGGCTGCCGCTTCTGCCTGGAGGAACTCAAGCAGGTTCCCATCGGCAGTCAGGTGGCTGTGATGGTGGGGCTGCGGCTGGAGCAGGCCGGAAAAACCGAGGCTCTTCTGGGTGCCTGCTACCTGGGAGAGGACCCCAATTTCTCCGTGGCCCTGGCCACTCTGGACGGCGTAAACCGCCGGATTCTCACCCTCGCCTTTGCCCGTGAGGAGGGCAGCGGCTCTTAATCTTTGTTAGCGAAGCGGATATGGCCTGTCTCTAGCGAATGACAGAGTACCACTGTCAAGGAGGCTGTATTCGATGAATAAGGCGAAGCTGTATGTTGCGCTCACTTCCCTTGTTTCCCTGGTCCTGGCCGGCGGCGCGTTCTTCACCCTCCGCTGACCCGCACCACCCCGGGAGCCCTGCGCAGGGCTCCCGGGCCCCATTTCTCAATTTTCACCGGTAGGAGGGTCGCTTATGCGTCCTGTTTCAAAAGGCTATCTGGCCTGTGTGGGCTGCCTCGGTACGGCCGCCCTCGTCTGGTCCGGCTGGTCTTTTTTTGTCCGTCACTCCTCAAACTGGAGTCCGGAAATCCTGGGGACGCTGCTCCTCCTTCTGTTCCTCAGCTGGGTCTGCTGTTGTCTGCCCCTGTACATCCGGGACGACTGCACCGTGGACCTGTCCTTTATCAGCATTCTCACCTCAACCCTCCTGCTGGGACCGGAGGCTGCCGTTCTGGTCAGTGCCATCTCCTTCCCCTTCGTGGTGGTCTCCACCCCCGACGGCAAGGGGTACCAGCACATCTTCAACACCTCGCCGCTGAAAACCTTCTTCAACATCGGCGACCACGCCCTGTCCTACTGGGTGGGCGGAGTGTTCTACTATCTGTCCGGCGGTATTCCGGGCGATATCTCCCTTCCCGGTGTGCTGCTGCCCGCCCTGCTCTTTATTCTGACCGCCATGTTCTTCAACTCGGTGGTCATGCTCCTCTTCTACATGCTGGAGTACAGCACTCCCTTCTACCCCACCATCTTCCAGATGTTTCTGGGACTGCTGCCCAGCGTGGCCTGCGCCTCCCCCATTGGGTACTTTCTCTCCATGCTGCTGACCATGAAGTCCGGCGTGTGGCTGGCCCTGCTGTTCATGCTCCCCCTGCTGCTGGCCCGCTACTCCTTCAAGCTCTATCTCTCCTTCCAGCGGCAGCAGCACAGCATGGTGGAGGCCCTCACCGCCGCGCTGGAAGCCAAGGACACCTACACCAAGGGTCACTCCGGCCGGGTCAGCGCCTACGCCTGCCGCATTGCCCAGGAGATGAAGCTGCCCGCCAAGCGGATTGAACTTCTCCGCACCGGCGCCCTCTTCCACGACCTGGGTAAAATCGGCATCCCCGACTCCATCCTGCAGAAGCCCGGTCCCCTCACCCCCGAGGAGCGCACCGTTATCCAGACCCACCCCCTGCGGGGCGTGGGCATTCTGGAGACCATGGACGCCTACAAGGACATTCTGATTTTTGTCCGCTGCCATCACGAGCACTATGACGGCGGCGGCTATCCCGACGGCACCGCCGGAGACGCCCTCCCGCTGGAGGTCTACATTCTGGGCGCCGCCGATTCCTACGACGCCATCACCAGCGCCCGGCCCTACTGCAAGGCCCGGACGCCCCAGGACGCGGGCCGCATCCTCCGGGAGGAGGCGGGAAAGCAGTTCCACCCCGCCGTGGCGGAAATCACCGCCGCCCTGGCCGAGTCGGGTGAGCTCTCCCGCTGCATCCAGTCCCTGCCGGATTCGGGAGGCGCCCCATGCTGAGTCTGGCCATTCTCCTTGCCCTGGTGCTGGGCTGGTGTACCGGCGGACGGCTGGCCCGTTTTGTGGAGACGCCTCTCTACCTGCTGCCCCTGCCCATCCTGGCCCTGCTGATACAGCGGGCCCTGGCGCTGCTGCCGGTGGAGCACTACCTCCCCTGGGCGGCGGTACTCCTTCTGGCCTCCTACGCCATGCTCTTTCTTTTTCTGTGGCGCAACCGCAGGCTCAAGCGCACCGCCCTGCTGGCGGGATTGGGCAGCCTGTGCAATCTGGCGGTCATCGCCGCCAACGGCTGGCGGATGCCCGTGTCCGCCGCCGCGGCTGAGCTTCTCTCCCCCGAGGGCCTGGCCCAGCTCACCTCTGGCGCTGTGCCCATGTATGCGCTGGAAAACAGCTCCACCAGGCTGATTTTTCTGGGCGACGTCATCTACTGCCCCATCCCCTTTCTGGGCGGCTTCGCCAGTGTGGGGGATATTTTGCTGGCCGCCGGCGTGTTCTTCTGCCTGCTGGCCGTGATGAAACCTGTAAAGCTGCCCCGCTGGATGGTCCTGGGTTGACAATCCGCGGGGTATTGGCTATACTTGAGACAAATTTATCATGATTGGAGTTGGGAAGATGCGCAAGTAACCTTCTGTTTTTCCGGAATATGCAGCCGGGCAGGGACGACCTGCTCTGTTTTGCTGCGGCCCGGGCAGGAGGAAGTCTTGCTGTATCTTCCCTGTTTTCCTACCGTCACCGCACCGGTATGGGCGCAGGGTTTTCTCCTGCGCCCATTTTTATTTTCCGTGAGGTGATCCATATGTCTCTGATTCAGATAACCGATTTGACCTTCGCCTATGACGGCAGCTGGGACAACGTGTTTGAGCACGCCTCCCTCCAGCTGGACACCAGCTGGAGGCTGGGGTTGGTGGGGCGCAACGGCCGGGGCAAGACCACCCTGCTCCGGCTGCTGATGGGCGAATATGAATATGCCGGAACCATCTCCGCCTCCGTGACCTTTGACTACTTTCCCTTCCCCGTGCTCCACCCGGAGCGGGACGCCATGGAGGTGGTGGAGGCCCTGCTGCCCGAGACGGAGAGCTGGGAGATCTACCGGGAGCTCTCCGACCTGGAGCTGGACCCGGAGGCCCTCTTCCGCCCCTTCTCCTCCCTGTCCAACGGGGAGCAGACCAAGCTGCTGCTGGCGGCTCTCTTTCTCCGCCCCAACCGGTTCCTCCTGCTGGACGAGCCCACCAACCACCTGGACCTGGAGGGCAGACAGGTGGTGAGCCGCTACCTGAGCCGAAAACAGGGCTTTATCCTGGTCTCCCACGACCGGGCCTTTCTGGACGGCTGCACGGACCACATTCTGTCCATCAACAAGCAGAATTTCGACCTTCAGCAGGGGAATTTCTCCTCCTGGTGGGAGAACAAGCAGCGCCGGGACCAGTGGGAGCGTGCGGAAAACGAAAAGCTCCGCCGGGATATTGCCCGTCTGGACGCCGCCGCCCGCCGGACCGCCGTCTGGTCGGACAGGGCCGAGGCCGCCAAAATCGGCACCCGGAATTCCGGCCTGCGGCCTGACCGGGGGTATATCGGCCACAAGGCGGCCAAGGTGATGAAGCGTTCCAAGGCGGCGGAGAACCGCCGCCGGGAGGCCGCTGAGGAGAAGAGCACACTGCTGAAAAACATCGAGCAGGCCCCGCCGCTGAAGCTCCATCCCCTCTCCCACCCCAAACAGCGCCTGGCAGAGGCGGACCGTCTGGCCTCCGACTACGGCCTGGGGCCGGTGTGCGCTCCGGTGTCCTTTACCCTCACGCAGGGGGAACGGCTGGCCCTGACCGGCCGCAACGGCACAGGCAAGTCCAGCCTGCTCAAATTGGTGTGCGGGCAGGAGATTCCCCACACCGGTTCGCTGTCCCTGGCCTCCGGACTGGTGGTGTCCATTGTCCCCCAGGACTCGTCCTTTCTTCGTGGCAATCTGACCGACTTCGCCGACGAGAGCGGCATTGACGAGACGCTGTTCAAGACCATACTGCGAAAGCTGGATTTCTCCCGGGCACAGTTTGAAAAGGACATGGCCGGTTACAGCGCCGGGCAGAAGAAAAAGGTGCTGCTGGCCCGCAGCCTGTGCCAGAGCGCCCACCTCTATGTCTGGGACGAGCCCCTCAACTACATCGACCTGTTCTCCCGGATACAGCTGGAACAGCTGATTCTGGAATATCAGCCCACCATGCTGCTGGTGGAGCACGACCGCAGCTTTCTGGACGCTGTGGCCACCCGGACGCTCCGCCTGGAGCGGACATAATGCAGCGGTCCCCTCCGCCAGTGCCGGAGGGGGCCGCTTATTCTTGCCTGTTTCATGCGTATTTTGCTGTCATGCGCTTCTTCAGCCGCAGGACAAAGTACAGCAGAGCCAGGGCGTAGACCTCCGTCCCCAGGGCGTTCAGGGCAATGCTCACATAGGCGCTCCGTACCGCCATGCGGATGAAGAAGGCCAGGAAAAACACCGCCAGCATCACGCCGCCGAAGTGGATGGCCTTAGCCTCCTCCCGGTATGTCCTGGAAAACCTGATGTAGAGGGTGGCCCCATAGCAGGCCAGCAGCAGACAGGTCTCCGCCACTTTGTACACCCCCAGCACCTCCTGCTGGCCCTGGGTGAGGGGCGCCAGGGAGAAATATTCGCTCAGGACGTAATCGGGGAAGTCCGTCAGGTAGACGTCATGAAAGACAAGGGTGAGCAAAAATCCCACCTGACAGAGCAATACAAGGACTAGGGTCACGTCCAGTGCCCAATGCTTTTCCTTTCTCATCTCTGATAGCCTCCTCTCAGCCCATCCGCGAAGTACGCTGCTTCCTTCGGCACAAGGATAGTTCTCTCCTTTATTATGGTATAACTTCCCCAAATTCTTGTCAATTACCACCCCATTTTTCAGCAAACTCACCATAAAATACTGGGTGCGGACAAACTGCCCGCACCCAGTGAAATTTCGGTATACAGTTTTCAGCCCACGGTGTAGCTGCCCCGGACCAGCACCTTCACCGCGTTCTGGGCGGTGAAGCCCCGGCCCTCAATGGTGGCCATGTACAGGTGGTTCTTCACCAGCGCCTGGCCGTTCTCCAGGGTGCCGCCGTCGGTCATGTCGATAAAGCCGGGGGCCGTATCGGTGAAGCACACCGCGCTGCCCACCCGGAGCATAATCTCACAGCCCACGCCAGCCGTCAGCTTCTGCCCGGCGGCCACATCCACCACCGCAAAGGACGCAGACTGGCCGCTGCCGCCGCCAGCCTGGGCCAGCTTGTCCTCCATGGCCTTGGTATAGTCCTGGATGGCCTGGTCCAGCTCCTTCTTCAGGGCAGTCTCCCGCTCAGTCAGCTTGGCGTCCACCTGGGTCATAATCTCAGGGGTGGCCTTTTCCGTCAGATAACTCAGTGTCACCAGAGGGTCGGACTGGGTGCCCTGCTGCCCGGCGGCAAAGGCCACGCCCAGCAGCGTCACGGTCACCAGTCCGCCGGCCAGTACTTTGGTGAGAACGGTGTGCTTCTTCATGGGGTCCTCCTATGTATCATGGTTTCTGCCGCGCGGGCCGTGACGGCTTGTTGGGCCGCCTCCGGCCCGCGCGCTTTCTCTCTCCAGCCTGCCGCGCTCAGACCAGCTGCTGGGGATGCAGGCCAAAGCTTACCGCTATGGCACTGTCCACCCGGTGCATCTGCTCCTCGTCCAGCCTGCCCATATGCTCTCTCAGCCGCTTCTTATCCAGGGTGCGGATCTGCTCCAGCAGCACCACGGAATCCTTGGGAAGCCCGTAGCTTCTGGCTGAGAGCTCGATGTGGGTGGGAAGCCGGGCCTTGCCCGTCTGGGAGGTGATGGCCGCGGCAATCACGGTGGGACTGTGCCGGTTTCCGGTGTCGTTCTGCACGATCAGGACCGGACGGACGCCCCCCTGCTCACTACCCACCACGGGGCTCAGGTCGGCATAGAAAATATCTCCTCGTTTTACGCTGTTATCCACAAAAGCTCACACTCCGCGGTCTGATAGTCACCGGCGTCACAGCCCTCTGCGGACCCGACACTCAGCACTATGATTCTCCCACGGGGCGGCGGGATTTATACACGGGCGGCGAAAAAAGCGCGTTTTCCGCACCCCTCCCCCGTCCATCCAGACGGTTCTCCCCCGTTTCAGTATATGCGCAGAAGCGCGCAGGCGTGCGGCGCAGCCCGCTGAATGGGGCCCCCGGGAAAGCACGAAGTGCTTTGCTGGGGAAAGGACGAGCAGCGGAGCGAACGAACTTTGCCGCCTGCGGCAAAGTGAGCGATGCGGAGCTTGCGAGGACGCGCGGTGCAAGGGCGCGAAACCGAAGAGCCGCATCGCGGCTCTGTTTCAAGCCCGCGCCGGAGGGAAGGCGGGCGTCGCGCAGCCGCCGGAGCGTGACAAGAAGCGCGTAGGCGTGCGCTCTTACCCCTGGTACACCCGGGGCACCCGCTCGGAGACAGCGCAGAGCAGTTCATACTGGATGGTCCCCGCCCGTTCCGCCGCGGCCTCCACGGTGACGGTCTCGTCGCCGTCGCTGCCGTAGACGGTGGCCACGTCGCCGGGCTGGACGCCGGGGATATCGGTCACATCCAGCATGCACATGTCCATGCACACCCGGCCCACGATGGGGGCCCGCTGTCCACGGACCAGCATCTCCAGGCCGTTGGAGCACAGGCGGGGCAGACCGTCGGCGTAGCCGATGGGCACCACCGCCAGCAGGCTGTCCCGCTGAAGGGTACAGGTGCGGCCGTAGCTGACGCAGGTTCCGGCAGGCAGCGCCCGCACCGCCGCGATGCGGCTCTTCAGCTCCATCACCGGGCGCAGGCCGGGGCCGTCCAGCCCCTCGCAGTCGGGGGCGGGATAGTGGCCGTAGAGCGCGATGCCCGGCCGGACCATGTCCAGATAAGTACAGGGATAGTGTAGCACAGCGCCGCTGTTGGCGCAATGACGGATGGGGAAGGTAATGCCGCGCTCCGCCAGACGGTCCAGCACCGCTAGGAAGCGGCCAAACTGGAGCATGGTGTACTCCTCATTGCCGTCAGAGTCGGAGAAGTGGGTAAAAATGCCCTCCGCCTCCAGGCCGGGCAGACGGCTGGCAGCGGCCAACGCCTCCACAGAGGCGTCCATGTGGGCCTCATCGCAGAGGAAGCCCAGCCGGGACATGCCGGTGTCCACCTTCATATGGACCTTCATGGTCTTGCCCGCAGCCACCGCCGCCGCCGAGAGGGCGCGGGCGGTCTCCAGGTCGGGCACGTTCTGGGTCAGGTCCAGCCGCAGCAGGTCGGCCGCGCACTCATTGGGCGTGTCGCCCAGCACCAGGATGGGAGTCTTTACCCCCGCCTCCCGCAGCTCGGCCGCCTCGTCCACACAGGCCACTGCCAGGTACTCCGCACCCAGCTCCTCCAGCCGCTTGGCCACAGGCACTGCGCCGTTGCCGTAGGCATTGGCCTTCACCACCCCCAGGAAACGGCACCCCTGGGACAGCAGGGCCCGCAGGGCCCGGTAATTATGTTCCAGATTGGCGAGGGAAATTTCCCGCCAGGTTCTTGTCTGCATACGTTCCATTTGTCAACCTTCTTCACTGATATGCCAAAAGTCCCTATCATTATAGCATTAACCTGTTATAAAGGAAAGATTAATCTGCCGTTCATAATTTAGCAATGATAAATGAATCCGCTGCCGTTATAATATGGACAGTAAAACAAATCCCAAACCAAACCGACATTTCTGTTTTGAGGAGGAATTTTATATGTTAGAAGATCTGGGCAAGGACCTGGCCAACATCGCCATGGCAGGCGTGGGCGCCGTCGCCATCCTGACCGAAAAGGCCGTTGAGGTGGGCAAGGTGTGCGCCGAAAAGGGCGCCGAGACCCTGGAGAAGGGCAAGGCTGCCAGCGAAGAGCTGCGCCGCAAGGGCGAGCAGGTAGCCGCGGAGCGCCGTGAGAAGGCCCGCCAGGAGTATCTGGAAAGCCTGGACGCCGCCGGCCGTGAGGAACTGCGCCGCAAGCTGGCTGAGCTGGACGCCAAGGAGGCCGCCGAGCAGGCTGCTGCTGAGGCCGCTGCCGCTGAGGCTGCCGAGGCCGCCGAAAGCACCGTGGAGGACAACGTCATCGACTTCGGCGGTGAGCGCAAGGACGACGGTCAGGGCGAGTAAGTCCGGCCGGACAATCCCATACGCACAACAGGAGGGCTGCCCCGCTGTGGGCAGCCCTCCTTATATTTTCTCTAAACCATCTGGAAATCGGAAAACACACACTGGAGAACGGTGAAGCCGTCCACCGCCATCTCCGCCCGGAGCAAGGCGTGGGTGGTGGAATCAAACCAGACGGTGGTCTCGGTACCGGTGCCCGGCTGGGCCTCCGGCGCACGGTAGCACACCCGCAGGGCGTCCTGCTCCCCCAGCTGCTCGGCGCAGCTCTCGGCGATGAACCCCTCCCGCACCTGTTTGAGCAGGGCGGGCACCGCATCCACCGGTGAAAGCCCCTCCTCCGACAGCGGTCCGGTCTCCAGCCGGACGCCGTCGTACTCCAGGGCGGTGTCCTCGTCCCCAATCCTTACGGTGATGCCCGCCACCTCCTCGGGTGCGGTCAGGGTGAGGGTGGTCCCCGCCGTCTGGTCCCAGGCCAGGGCCATGCCGTAGGTATAGACCCGCTCGCCGTAGTCCGCCGTGACCTCCATCCCGGCGGACAGAGCCGTCATGCCGATGTACTCCGTGCGAATCTCCAGCGCCAGCTCCTCCGCTCCCTGCCCCGCTCCGCTGTCCCGGCCACAGCCGGCCAACAGCACAAGGGCCAGGATTATCATCTGTGCACCGATTGCCCTCCGGCGCACAAGCCTCTCCTCCCTGTCCGATTACTTCGTCAGCTCCCGCATCACCCGGGGCAGCATGCGGATGATGTCCGTGGGGGTCATGCTGTACTCCCCCATGGCCTCGGCACACAGGTCTCCCGCCCGGCCGTGAATCCACACCGCCAGCGGCGCCGCTTCACGGGGCGTGAAGCCCTGGCCCAGCAGGGACACCAGAATACCGGAGAGCACATCCCCGCTGCCCCCCTTGGCCATGCCCGGGTTGCCGGTGGTGTTGATGTAGGCCGTCCCGTCGGGGAAGGCGGTGATGGTCCGGTGCCCCTTCAGCACCAGGCAGCAGCTGTGTGCCACCGCAAAGTCCCGTGCCACAGCCAGCCGGTCCTCCCCAGGCAGGGCCCCCGTCAGCCGGGCAAACTCCCCGTCGTGAGGGGTGAGAATGGTGCAGGCCCCACGGTCATCCAGTACATCCATATGCCCCACCAGCGCATTTATGCCGTCGGCGTCCAGCACCACCGGCAGGCTGGTCTCGGTCAGGACGCTGCGCACTACAGCCCCCACCGTATTGGAATTCCCCAGGCCGGGGCCCAGCAGACACACCCCCTGGCCGTTCAGCTTCTCCAGCAGAGGAATGGTGGCCCCCAGCTCCAGCCTGCCGTCCTTGCCCGCGGGCAGCGGATGGGGCATGGCCTCGTCCAGCTTGGCGGCCGCCACAGGCCACACAGGGGCGGGCACGCCCACCGTCACCAGGCCCGCGCCGGTGCGCACCGCCGCCTGGGCCGCCAGCACCGGCGCGCCCGACAGCCCCACGCTGCCGCCCAGGATGTACACCCGGCCGAAGTCGCCCTTATGGGCGTCACGGGGCCGGACAGGCAGGGACACCCTGCTCCGGTCCACGCTGGTCACCGGGTAGGACTCCCGCCGGACCAGGTCATCGGGGATGCCGATGTCCACCACCTCCAGCGCCCCGCAGCACAGACCACCCTTGCCCACAAAATGTCCGGCCTTGGGCAGTGTAAAGGTAACTGTCTTTGCAGCGTTTACCGCCGTGCCCAGCACCCTGCCCGTGTCCGCCTCCACGCCGCTGGCGATGTCCACCGACACCACCGGCACGCCGCAGGTGTTCATCATCTGCACCGCCGTCACCGCGTCGCCCCGCAGAGCCGTGTTCAGGCCGATGCCGAAGAGGGCGTCCACCATCACGTCGGCCTCCAGGCTCCAGGCCGCAAACTGGGGGTCAGAATCTGTAAAGTCCTCCAGCTTTCCGCCCGATTGCTCCAGCCGGCGCTCCATCTCCCGGCAGTCGGCGCTCATCTTCTCCCGCTTGCCCACCAGGACGCAGCGTACCTCCCAGCCCATCTCCAGCAGGAAGCGGGCGGCAGCCACGCCGTCGCCGCCGTTGTTGCCGGGGCCGCAGAACAGCACCGCACGGCCATCCGTCTTGCCTCCGGCCAGCTCGCTGACCCCGCGGGCCACCGCGCAGGCCGCCGCCTCCATCAGCTGTACCGAGGGTATCCCCCGCTCCTCTATGGCTGTCCGGTCCATCTCCCGCATCTGTGCCGCTGTGGCGATATTCATTGCGGATCACGCTCCTCTTTCTCTCTTTCCCGGCCCTCAGGCCCTAATAGGCCTATATTATATGGCACCCCGCACGTTCCGTCAATCGTCACGGCGCTTCTTTGCCCATTCGCCCCAAATGGCCCAAATTCATCTTGCAATTTTTCCGCTATTGTGGTATATTTGGCGGTAACGAAACGCGAGGAACAGGAAAATAGCGCGGAAACTTCGGAACAGAGAATGGCGGTCACCGGCTGAAAGCCGCCTGCGGAGCACGCGCTTGGTTCGCCTGGGAGCGGCCGCGGGGAAAGACGCGGACGGTTTGCCATCCGTTACAGCGGCATCAAGTGCGTGCGCGTCTGCGCGCGAATGCGGGTGGTACCGCGGAAGGTTTGCCTTTCGTCCCAAGCAATTGGGAGGAAAGGCTTTTTTGTTATGCAAAAGCATAACAAAAAAGGCTCTGTGCCGCCTCCGGCGGCACGACCATGGAATCAAAGCGCATGGGCCGGAACGGCCCATATGCGCATAAACTCCATGCGCCGCTGGCCTTTGCCTATTTCCGCAGTGTGCTTTTGGCGCATGAAGTTTGCTGCGCAGACATGGACGCCTGGCTTGTAAAGTGAGGGCGGTCGGCTTGCCGGCCGTCCAGAAAAAGGAGTTGCAGCTATGAAGGAAAAACTGGAACAGATCCGTGCCGAGGCCCTGGCGGCCCTGGCCGGTGCCAAGGACGCCCAGGAGCTGGACGGCCTGCGGGTCAAGTACCTGGGTAAGAAGGGTGAGCTCACCGCCGTTCTGAAGATGATGGGCTCCCTGTCCGCCGAGGAGCGGCCCGTCATGGGTCAGCTGGCCAACGAGGTCCGTGAGGCCCTCACCGAGGCCCTCTCCCAGCGGCAGAAGGCCATCGAGGAGGCCGCCCTCAACCAGCGGCTGGAGGCTGAGAAGCTGGACGTGACCATCCCCGGCAAGCGGCCTGAACTGGGCCACAAGCACCCCATGTCCATCGCTCTGGACGAGCTGAAGGAGATCTTCATCGGCATGGGCTTCCAGGTGGCCGAGGGCCCCGAGATTGAGCTGGCCGAGTACAACTTCACCAAGCTCAACACCGAAGAGGGCCACCCCGCCCGTGAGTGGGGCGACACCTTCTATATCAAGGAGGACTCCTCCCTGCTGCTGCGCACCCAGACCTCTCCCATGCAGGTCCGGGTCATGGAGAACCAGAAGCCCCCCATCCGCATCATCGCCCCCGGCCGTGTGTACCGCAAGGACGAGGTGGACGCCACCCACTCCCCCATGTTCCATCAGGTGGAGGGCCTGGTCATCGACAAGGGCGTCACCATGGCCGACCTGAAGGGCACCCTCAACGCCTTCGTGGAGGCCCTCTACGGCAAGGGCACCAAGACCCGTTTCCGTCCCCACCACTTCCCCTTCACCGAGCCCTCCTGCGAGGTGGACGTCCAGTGCCACGCCTGCGGCGGCAAGGGCTGCCGGGTGTGCAAGGGCGAGGGCTGGATTGAGCTGCTGGGCGCCGGCATGGTCCACCCCAAGGTGCTGGAGGGCTGCGGCATCGACACCGATGTGTACTCCGGCTTCGCTTTCGGCATCGGCGTGGAGCGTATGGCCATGCGCCGCTTCTCCATCACCGACCTGCGGCTCATCTTCGAGAACGACATGCGCTTCCTCAGCCAGTTCTGAGCCATACCTTTGAAATACACCGCGTCCCCCGGTCCCCGGGCGGACGGAAAGGACGAGAATAGAGAATGGATCTTTCGAGAAAATGGCTGACGGAGTTCGTGGACGTATCCGTCGGCGACAAGGAATACTGCGACGCCATGACCCTCTCCGGCTCCAAGGTGGAGGGCGTGACCGTGGAGGGTCAGGAGATTAAGAACGTGGTGGTGGGCAAGGTGCTGTCCATGGAGCGCCACCCCAACTCCGACCACATGTGGATCTGCCAGGTGGACGTGGGCGGCGAGACCGTCCAGATCGTCACCGGCGCCCAGAACGTGTCCGTGGGCGACCTGGTGCCTGTGGCCAAGGACGACTCCTGGCTGCCCGGCGGCGTGCACATCACCGCCGGCAAGCTGCGGGGCGAGGTCTCCAACGGTATGCTGTGCTCCTACAAGGAGCTGGGCATGACCGACCACGACTGGCCCCACAGCGTGGTGGACGGCATCTTCATCCTCCAGAGCGACCCCGACCTGGCCGCCAAGAACCCCCAGCCCGGCGACGACATCCCCACCCTGCTGGGCCTGAACGACCACATCGTGGAGTTCGAGATCACCCCCAACAGGCCCGACTGCCTGAGCGTCATCGGCCTGGCCCGTGAGACCGCCGCCACCTTCGACAAGCCCCTCTCCCTCCACACCCCCGAGGTCAAGGGCACCGACGGCACCAGCATCGCCGAGCTGCTGGACGTGGAGATTGAGGACCCGGAGCTGTGCCCCCGGTACACCGCCCGCATGGTGCGCAACGTGAAGATCGCCCCCTCCCCCCTGTGGATGCGGGAGCGGCTGCGTGCCTCCGGCGTGCGCCCCATCAACAACATCGTGGACATCACCAACTACGTCATGCTGGAGTACGGCCAGCCCATGCACGCCTTCGACTTCTCCTGCGTGGACGGCGGCAAGATTGTGGTCCGCACCGCCCGTGAGGGCGAGGTCATCCAGACCCTGGACGGCAACGACCGCAAGCTGACCACCTCCATGCTGTGCATCTGCGACGAGCACAAGCCCGTGGGCGTGGCCGGCGTTATGGGCGGCGCCAACTCCGAGATTGTGGGCGACACCGCCATGGTGGTGTTTGAGTCCGCCAACTTCAACGGCGTGTCCATCCGCCGCACCGCCACCGCCCTGGGCATGCGCACCGACGCCTCCGCCCGGTACGAGAAGGGCCTGGACCCCATGAACACCTACAAGGGCGTTCAGCGGGCCTGCGAGCTGGTGGAGCTGCTGGGCTGCGGCGAGGTCATTGACGGCGTCATCGACGTCATCGCCGCCGACCAGAACCCCCGCACCGTCAAGCTGGAGCCTGAGAAGATCAACGGCCTGCTGGGCACCGATATCTCCGAGGAGGAGATGCGCGCCATGCTCAAGCGGCTGGACTTCACCCTGGACGGCGACACCATCATTGTCCCCTCCTGGCGCAGCGACGTGGAGCACTACTCCGACATCGCCGAGGAGGTGGCCCGTCTCCACGGCTACGACAAGATTCCCGTCACTCTGATGAAGGGCGAGACCACTCAGGGCGGCTACACCGAGAAGCAGAAGGCCGAGCGGAAGCTGGGCACCCTGTGCCGCGGCTTCGGCTTCAGCGAGATCATCACCTACTCCTTCATCTCCCCCTCCTACTACGACAAAATCCGGCTGCCCGCCGACTCCCCCAAGCGCAAGTCCGTGACCATCCTCAACCCCCTGGGCGAGGACACCAGCGTCATGCGTACCACTGCTCTTCCCTCCATGCTGGAAACCCTGGCCCGCAACTTCAGCTACCGCAACAAGAGCGCCAAGCTGTACGAGCTGGCCACCGTCTACACCCCCGTGGAGGGCCAGGACCTGGCCGACGAGCAGCAGATGCTCTCCCTGGGCGCCTACGGCGACGGTATGGACTTCTTCACCTTCAAGGGCGCGGTGGAGGCCATTCTGGCGGCCATGAACGTGAAGAACGTGACCTTTGAGGCCCGCAGCGACATCGGCGCCTTCCACCCCGGCCGCTGCGCCGAGGTGAAGGCCAACGGCGTGATGCTGGGCGTGTTCGGCCAGCTCCACCCCCTCACCGCTCAGAACTACGGCATGGACTGCGACGTGTTCGCCGCCCAGCTCCACTTTGCCGACATGATGGCCCAGCGGGCGCCCGAGGCCCGGTACGAGCCTCTCCCCCGCTTCCCCAGCGTGACCCGCGACATCGCCGTGGTGTGCGACGCTGCCATCACCGTGGCCCAGCTTGAGGAGTGCATCTTCAAGGGCGCCAAGGGCCTGCTGAAGGAGGTCGAGCTCTTCGACATCTACACCGGCTCCCCCATCCCCGCCGGCAAGAAGAGCGTGGCCTTCAACCTGGTCCTCCGGGCTGACGACCGCTCCCTCACCGCCGCCGAGGCGGACGAGGACGTCAAGAGCGTCCTGGCCCTCCTGGAGAGCGAGCTGGGCGCTGTCCTGCGCTGACTTTCCCGCCCTACCGGTAAGGATTAAATCTTTTATTAATTTTCCCCAACTCCTCTTTACACCTCAAGGGATTTCGGGTAAAATAGAAAACAGTTACAGGCCGACATGGCCTTGGGAGGTGTGCCCGATTATGGAGATAGACTATACAAGAAAATTCAGTCTCAACTATGACAAGGACCAGGAGATTAAGGATATTCTCACGTCTGTCTACAACTCTCTTCAGGAGAAGGGTTACAACCCCATCAATCAGATTGTAGGTTACATTCTCTCTGAAGACCCCACTTATATCACCAATTACAACAACGCCCGCGCGTTGATCCGCCGTCTCGACCGGGACGAGCTGCTCCAGGAACTGGTGAAAAAGTATCTGGCAGACTGATGGTTTGTGTCAAAAAAGCGGAAGGCCCATGGCCTTCCGCTTTTCTTTTTGATTTCTCTCTTGAATCCCAACACAATGAGTGATATTATATGTTAATAATAATACATTTTCTTCCCTGTATATAACCGGGAGGTGTTTGCATGACCATTCTTTCTGGAAACGCCAGAGGCATTCATATTGATATGAAGCGCATTCGTCAGGATCTGACGGAGGAATACCGCGCCCCCGGCGCCTACTGTCAGGATTACGACAGCTTTCGGCGGATTTTCCGCTTCGTGGAGCGGGGGCTCCAGCGCAGCGGCTCCAGTGCCTACATCATCCTCCTGACCCTCACCGACAGGAATGGAGATTTTATCCCCCTGGAGGATCGGGAACGGTATATGGATGTGCTGCGCCGGATCATCCAGCGCTCTGTGCGGACGGGGGATGTATTCACCCAGTACAGCAGCTGTCAGTTCCTGCTTATGGTACTGGATGCCTCCCGGGAAAATGCCCTTCAGATTGGCCAGCGGATTCAGGAGGAGTTCCAGGCCCTCACCCCTGAAGGACCGGCCATCTGTCTGGAGCACGATATCTCCCCCCTCCGCCCGGTTGGCGAGGAGGATGAAGAGGCCTGAGTTCTCTCTGTCTCTCTATTACTTTATGACGTCTCTCAGGACTGTATTGACGGGCAGATAACACAAACAATTGAAAGCGCCCCCGGGATGCGATGCATCCCGGGGGCGCTTTTGTCATACCTGATATGATGACGCTGACGGCCTGACACCCGCAGGCGGGCACCGACAATCAGGGTCTGTCCGGAGCCCTGCTCCGTTTATGCTGCCGGAACATAGGGGTCCTCCGGCGGCTGAGAACTGCTGGGCGTTGGGCTGGGTGTGGGCGTCACGCCGCCCCCCTCCCCGCTGTCCGGCGGTGTGGTCTCACCGGGGTCCGTAGGCTCCCAGGGGTCTGTTCCGGGAGGCGTGCCCCCGGGCGTGGGCCAGGTGCTGTTGTCCTCAATGTCAAAGCCGGGCCACTGCTCCTGGGTGGGCCAGGTGTCCGGGTTGAGGAAGTCAAAGCTCTCCGGGTCATAGGGCTCCGGCTCTGTTGTCTCCACAAAAGGCCAGGTGCTCTCATCCTCCGGATTGAAGCCGGGCCACTGGGCCTGGGTGGGCCAGGTGGTCTTGTCGTCAATGTTGAAGGTGGCCGGGTCATAGGGCAGCACCTCATTGTGGACGGTACAGTAGGCCGCCGAACCCGCCTGGATCAGATAGTCCTTGGTAAAGATATCGTCGGCGATGCTGTAATTGCTGCCCACACGCTCCCGGACAAAATCCAGCACCGACACGGTGGCCTTGCTGGACTCAGGGCAGTTCTCCCCGGCGATGTGGTACATGCCAGTGGGATTGCCGCTGCTGTTGAGGAAGGGATCGTCCAGACACACGGTCACCAGTCCGCCCTCGGGGAAGGGGGTGGTATTGTGGACGGTGCAGTACTCGGTGGGCGCGTCGCCTGCGAAGTAGTACTCCTTCACGGTCTGAAGGCCGCGGGGGTCCATGGCGCAGGCGTCGGTGGCAATCATGCCGCTCTCGGTACAGATGGTCACCTCAGTCAGTCCGTCCGGCTTGGGGAAGTCCTTGTTCTCCAGTCCGGCGTGGACCTGGCTCATGACCTTGGTCCACATCTGAGCCGCCGGGTTGCCCTTGGAGGTGATGCGCTCCTGCTGGTCGTAGCCGCACCAGACGGCGGCGGTGTAGTAGGGCGTGTAGCCCACGAACCAGCGGTCCCGGTTGGAGTTGGTGGAACCGGTCTTGCCGGCCACGGTCATGTTGTCCAGAACGGCCTCGTAGCCGGTGGCGATGTTGCCGCTTACCCGCTGGGTGCTCACCACGTCCTCCAGCATGGAGTTGATATACCAGGCGGTGGTGTCCTTCACGGCGGTGACGGGCACACGGTCCTCATTGGTATCCAGCAGGACGTTGCCCTTGGAGTCCAGCACCCGGTAGTAGGTGCGGCTGTCCAGATAGGTGCCGCCCCGGGGGAACACGGAGTAGGCGGTGGCCATCTCACGGACGGACACGCCGTTGGTCAGGCCGCCCATGGACAGAGGCGCCAGGGCCACGTCGGTCAGGGTCCGGTCGCCCACCTGCTTCTGGTACACCAGGCCGTCGTCGCTGTTGGTAAAGCCCAGCTTGGTGGTCAGGAAGTCAAAGGAGACCTGGGGTGTCAGCATGGCCAGGGTCTTGATGGCCACGGTGTTGGAGGAGATCTTGACGGCGTCCCGGACGGTCATGCGGCCCAGGTAGCTGCCGTAGGAGTTGCTGGGGTAGGGGCTGCCCCCCTCCAGCTGATAGGGACTGTCGTCAAACACAGTGCCCGGGGTGATGAGGCCCATGTCAATGGCAGGGGCGTACACCGACAGGGGCTTGAAGGCAGAGCCGGGGGCCCGCTTACTGTCGGTGGCGCGGCTCCAGATACGGCTGCCCTCCTTCTCTCCCATGCCGCCGGACAGGGCCACAATGTTGCCGTCCGGGTCCACGATGACGATAGCGGACTGGAGCTGCTGGCCGGAGGAGGAGATGTAGGGCAGATTGTCCATGTCCTGATAGACCGAATCCACGATGTTCTGGATGTCCATGTCCAGACAGGTCTCAATAGTCAGGCCGCCGTAGTAGATCATGTTCAGCGCGGTGGTCTCGGAGTAGTCGTACTTCTCCATCAGGTCGGCCACCACGTCGTCAATCACCTGGTCCTCATACCAGGTGTAGGCGGTCTCGTCCCGCTCCTCGTCCTCGCCCCGGACAAAGTTCAGTCCGGCGTCCAGCTCGGCCTTGGCCTGGTCGTACTCCTCCTGGGAGATCATCTCCAGCTCCAGCATTCGGCTGATGACCAGGTTGGCGCGCTTGGTGTTGTTCTCCCGGTTGATATAGGGGTTGTAGAGTGAGGGGTTGTTGGTGATGCTGATGAGACTGGCGCACTCGGCCAGGGAGAGCTGGGACACGTCCTTGCCGAAGTAGGTATAGGCCGCGGTATAGACGCCGTTGCAGCGCTCGCCCAGGTAGATATAGTTGAGATACGCCTCCAGAATCTGGTCCTTGGAGTACTTCTTCTCAAACTCCAGTGCGCGGAAAATCTCCAGAATCTTCCGCTGCACCGTGACCTCCTTGTCGGTGGTCAGGTTCTTGATGAGCTGCTGGGTGATGGTGGAGCCGCCCTGGATGTCGCCGCCGGTGAACATGAGCAGCACGCCCTTGGCTGTGCGGATCCAGTCCACGCCGTGGTGCTCCCGGAAGCGGTGGTCCTCAATGGCGATGGTGGCGTTGATCAGGTTCTCAGGAATGTCCTCATACTCCACCCAGACGCGGTTGCCGTCGGAGCCGTAGATGGTGCGCAGCTCCTGAAGGTTGCCGCTGCTGTCGGTGTAATACATGGTGCTGGAGAGAGACATATCTACAATAAAGTCGCCCAGATTCAGGTCGGTCTGGGGCATGATCACCTGCTGAATATAGACCGCCGCAAAGCAGGCCAGAAATGCACAGGTGGTGATGCCCACCAGGAGCAGCGTGCCCACGACCTTGCCGATGGTGGCAAAGACACGGCCCACCGTACTGCCCCGTTTTCTGCGTTTTCTGCGCCGCGGCGCTGGGGTCTGACCCGGACTTCCGCCCCGGGTCTCGTTGGTATTGGCCAAAATAACACCTCCGTAAGCTATGGTGCTCTATACAATTCGTTGCACTTTCCAGTCTCCATGCGCCAATGGTTACACCCCACCAGCATAAAAGGTATTATAAACATAAATTGCCTTCTTGTCCACCCTAATGATTTACAATTCCTGCCCGTTGTAAACGCCGGATAAAATTTGGCTCGTCCCTCTCTTGCATTTTTTCTGCATTCAGGTTACAATACCAATGTAAACATCGGAAAGGAAACGGTGCAGACTATGAGCGAAGAGTACGGCCCGGATTTTATCACCGTCACGGACGAGGACGGCAACGAGTTTGAGCTGGAGCATCTGGACACCCTGGAGTACAACGGCGAGACCTACATGGCCTTCTTCCCCACCGTCGAGGACGGCAAGGATGTGGAGGATGTGGATCTGGACGAGGAGTACGGCCTCATCATCATGAAGGTTGTGGAGGAGAACGGCGAGGAGCAGCTCTCCACCCTGGACAGCGATGAGGAGCTGGAGCTGGTGTACCAGCAGTTTATGGAGCAGCTGTTTGCGGACGAGGAGGAGGACCAGTAAGGTCTTTCTTTTCCCCTCCCTGCTCGGTGCGTGATGGGCTTTATTTAAACCCACATTTCTGAAACGGGATGCCCCACTCATGGTGCGGATCGCAGGCCTCCCGACTCCCGAGGTCGGAAGTTGGAAGCGGAGAAACATCATGGAGGCAACCCACCTGCCATTTCGTGCAGGTTTTAAATGGGTCCACACGGCCAGAGCGGGGAGCTATAAGACGTCAGAACCGCCTGCCGGCGCAATGCCGGCAGGCGGTTTTTTCTTACATATGGAACCTGCGCCGGACCTCTTCCCGCAGGGAGGGCACCCGGCGGACAATCACCAGGGGAATCACCAGTGCCACGCACACCGTCACCACCACCAGGGACCAGCCGGGCTGCCATGTACCGGTGAGGAAGTGGTCCACAAACAGTTCCACCCCCAGCAGGAACAGCCCAATGGCGCCGATGATGAGGGTGGTGGTGGTGAGGATGGACCGCTTTCCGCCCCGGAAAATCAGCGCCAGGCACAGCAGAATCGCGCCGCCCAGCAGGATGATGGGCAGCGCCAGATGCCAGTACCAGTCGCTGCCGTTCAGGTCCACCGAGATAAGGAACACATACAGGGCAATGGCCAGCACGTCAAATCCCAGCCGCAGGCAGATGTGCATCCGCCGCAGCAGCAGCGGCGGCACAAACCAGATCCACAGCATCACCGCCGCGCCGATGATGTACAGCGACCAGCCCCGGTCCGGCCGCAGGAACAGATTCAGCACCCCGCAGCACACCGACACCGACAGCAGCATGGCGCTGATGAGCAGAGAGAGCTCCCACCGGGACACCGGCGGCACCTCCCCCTTCTCCGTGGGAAAGGGCTTGGGTCCCCACATGTCCACCGGCTTGTTGGGGTTGAGCACCGGCGTGTGGCACAGCGGACAGGCCTGGGCCGTGTCGTCCAGCTCCACACCGCAGTTGACGCAGTATGACATTTCCTCTCACCTCTGAGACAGCCCGCAGGCCGTCAGTTTGTTCGATTGCTCTCCACCCGCACCGGTATTCCCTCTTTGACCAGGTGGGTGAAGAACCGCCGCTCCGTCTCGCTGGACACCCCTGTGCCCGCGAAGGTCACCTCCATCACATTCCCGTAGCTCATGGAGGCGCAGTGGGGCGACGGCCGGGTGGCCTGGCCCAGAATGACCTCCATCCGCTGGATGTGGGGCGCCATCTCGGGCGGCACCTTGAACTGGCCCGGGTTGGTGTAGGTGGCCGAGTAGGGCCGGGCCGCCAGCAGCCGGTAGGACAGGGACATGACCGGGTTCTTCAGCACCACGGGGATAATCTGGAGGAACCGGTTGGTGGTGAAGCGCACGTTGCCCGTGAACACCGCCCGCATCTCCTGCCGGTTGATGCTCAGCCGCATGAAGTGGTGCACCCGGTCCACAATCTCCTGAAAGCTGTACTCCCCCAGAGACGGGTCGATGCAGGGCCGCACCGTAAGGATGAAATTCCGCAGGGTTTTGGACGGGAACCAGCCCCGCAGGTTGATGGGGATGGCCAGTGCCACCGGACGGGGCCGGTGGGGCTTCTCCGCCGCCTGGTTCTCCATGATGGCCTGCATCAGCACCGCCGCCAGATACTCGGTGATGGACGCGCCGTGGCGTTTGGCCACCTCCTTGAGCTTATCCACCGGCATGAAGCCCATGGTCACGTTCAGGGTGTAAAAGGGTTCCGCTTCACTGGTGTTGGGATAGGCCTTCTTCTGCCAGCCGCCACGGAGCACCCTGCTTCCCACATAGCAGGAATAGGCGTCCTCCATCTCCTCCCTGGGCGGAGGCTCGCTGATATCCAGCACGCCGCCGCCCTCGGGCACATCCACCCCCGTCTCCCGCAGGTACACCGCCAGCAGGGTGCGGAAAAAGGTCAGCGCGCCGCTGCCGTCCGACAGGGCGTGGAACACCTCCAGTGAGATGCGCCGCCGGTAGTAGTAAAACCGCACCAGCCAGCCGTTGTCCTCCTTGAACCGCACCGGCTGGCAGGGGTTGGCGATATCCGGCCGGACAAAGGGGCCCGGGGCGTCGTTGGGCTCCAGGTAGTACCAGAACAGTCCCTGCTTGATCCGCACCCGGAAGCCGGGAAACCGGGGCATGGTCTTGTCCACCGCCCGCTGGAGGGCCGCAGGGTCCACTTCCTCCGTCATCACCGCCGAAAACCGGTAGATGGCCGAGTACTTCTCCTTCTGGATGGAGGCGTAGAGCACGCCCGCATTGTCCAGCGGATACCAGTCCGGCTTTTCCTTCTTCTGTCTGGGCATCGTCTTCCCTCTTCTCCCGGCCCGATGAGGGCCGTTTCAGCATCCAACATTGTAACATGCTCCGCCCAAAACTACAACCCGCCCGGCCGCCGCAAATTCTCCCTCTTTTCTTTTCCCGCCGGGCATAGTATGATATAATCTATCCTCAACGTCACCTGATGCCCCGTCTGCGGGCATTTTCCCCCTATCTTTCCAAGGAGGTTCCCATGGAACACAAACCCGAAAAACGCCGGATGAAGCTCATCCGTCCCATCGCCCGCAGGGAGACCGCCGAGGACCGGCGGCTGGCCCCCATGATGCGGGCCCTCAAGGCCATCCACTCCGCCACCCTGCCCGAGTCCATGGCGCCGGAGGATCTGGAGCGGCAGCGTGCCGCCCAGCAGCTGCTGGGCCGTCTGGCAGCCCCCATGCTGGGCATGAAGTGGGAGTCCTTCTGCCTGGAGGGCATGAACGCCGCCTGGGTCCGGCCCGAGCGGGGCCACGACCGGCGCCGGGCCGTGCTCTACTGCCACGGCGGCGGCTACACCACCGGCAATCTGGGCTACTCCCGCCCCCTGGCCGCCAAGCTGGCCAGCGTCACCGGCTGGGAGGTGCTGGCCTTTGAGTACCGCCTGGCCCCCGAGCACCCCTTCCCCGCCGCTGCCGACGACGCCATGAAGGCCTGGGACTACCTGATGTACCAGGGCTACGGCGCACGGGACATTGTAGTGGCCGGCGACTCCGCCGGAGGCAACATGGCCCTGGTGCTCTGCCACCGGCTCAAGGCCATGGGCCGCAGGCTGCCCGCCCGGCTCATCCTCATGTCCCCCTGGACCGACATGACCGCCAGCGGCAAGTCCTACACCGAGCGGGCCGCCCTGGACCCCACCATCACCCTGGAGTACATCAAGGCCGTCCGGGCCGCCTACGCCAGGGATCACGATCTGACCAACCCCCTCCTCTCCCCCCTCTTCGGGGACTTTACCGGCTTCCCGCCCACCCTGATTCAGGCCGGCAGCAACGAGCTGCTCCTCTCCGACTCCATCCGCCTCCGGGACCGGATGAACGCCGCCCAGGTGCCTTGCCGCCTGGAGGTTTGGAACGACATGTGGCATGTGTTCCAGATGTTCCCCACCCGCAAGGCCAATCTGGCCATGGAGAGCATCGGCCGCTTCCTGCTGGAACAGTTTTAAACCAAACAGCAAAGCAGCCTTCCGTACCTGGTACGGAGGGCTGCTTTTTCTTTTCTTTATTCAAACTGAGTACGGTGTCCGCCCATCACCAGAGACAGGATGATGCCGATGGCGGCGCCCACCACCGCCGGAATCACCCAGCCCAGCCCCATGGACGCCAGGGGCGCTTTGATCAGCAGCTCAGCCACCCCAGCGGGCAGCAGGGACGCGCCCCGCAGGGCGGAGAGCACGCTGGACACGCCGGTGAAGAGAATGGTGACGGGGTACACATACCGCAGGCCCTCCAGCCACTTCTGGCAGAAGGACAGGAGAATAAGCACAATGGCCACCGGATAGATGGCGTTGAGCACGGGCACTGACACCTTGAGAATCATGTTCAGGCCCGCGTTGGACACCGCCATGCTCACCACGGCGAAGAACACCGCCCACCACCGGTAGGAGATTTTGGGGAACAGCCCGCAGAAGTACTCGCTGCAGCAGCTGATAAGGCCCACGCAGGTGTTGAAGCAGGCGATGACAAACACCGCCGCCAGAATGGCGCTGCCCCAGGGGCCGAACACGGCGGGCACCATCTTGGTGAGAATCTCCGCGCCGTTGGCCGCGCCCGGGAAGGCGCTGCTGGCCATGGCTCCGATGTGGGCCAGCATGGCGTAAATCACCAGCAGCATGGCCCCTGCAATCCAGCCCGCCCGGATGGTGCCCCGCACCACCCGCTTCTCGCTCTCCACCCCCCTGGCCTTGATATTCAGGGCGATGATGATACCGAAATTCAGGGCGGCGATGGTGTCCATGGTCTGGTAGCCGTCCAGGAAGCCCTGGACAGCCTGGTTTCCGGTGTAATTCCCGGCAGGGGCGGCGTAGCCGCCCACCGGCCTGACCAGGCAGCCCACAAAGAGCACCACAATCAGGGCGATGAGGATGGGACAGAGCACCTTGCCCAGCCGGTCGGTGAGCCGCTCGGGCTGCAGCGCCAGCGCCAGCGCGGCGGCAAAGAACAGTACGGAGTAAATCAGCTGGAGCAGCCCGACAGGAGCGTTCTCCCCCAGGAAGGGGGTGACCGCCATCTCAAAGGAGGTGCTGGCTGTTCTGGGAATGGCCAGGCAGGGGCCGATGGACAGGTAAATCAAAAAGGTGAACACCGCCGCAAACCGGGCGCTCACCCGGCCCGCCAGCTTATCCAGCCCGCCGGAGCGGGCCACCGCCACCACGCCCAGAATGGGAAAGCCCACCGCCGACACCGCCAGACCCGCAAAGGCAATCCAGGTGGCCGTGCCCGCCTGGGCGCCTGTAAAGGGCGGGAATATCAGGTTCCCCGCGCCAAAAAACATGGAGAACAGAGTGAACCCAACCAGCAGCAGTTCCTTCCCCTTCAGCTCCTTCATACACGACCTCCCGTTTCCCGCCGGCAGCACCTGCGCCGGCTTCCTTTTCCTGGTTTGGAGAAAAAAACAGCGGCGCCGTCACCGGCGCCGCTGTTTTTCATCAGAGTACATCAGCCCTGAGCGATGGCGCCCACGGGGCAGGTATCAGCGCAGGTACCGCAGTCGATGCAGGTATCAGCGTCGATGACATAGTGCTCGTCACCCTGGGAGATAGCGGACACGGGGCAGGCGCCCTCGCAGGAACCGCAGCTCACGCAGTCATTACCGATAACATAGGCCATTGGAAACACCTCCAATTCAAGTGTGATTTCATTGTACCACAAGTTTTTCAAATTGCAATGCTAAATTGTGCGGAAGGCGGGTATATTTCCCTGTGGGCGGAAAAAATATAGGGACCATTGGAAGTCAGGAGGGCTGTTAGATGGAAAAAATTCCTAATTCTCTCTTTCACATGGAGACGGCGGGCAGTCTGGCCCCCGACCTGGAGGGCGCGCCCGTCAGCGCCCGGCACCAAAACAGAGGAGCTGCAAAGGAGCATTCACACATTGAAAAAGAACAGGCAGACAAGGCGGTCCAGCCCCACTCCGGCAACGGAAGGGCGTGAGGCCGTGAGTGGAACCAGATTTACACAGCGGGCCCGGACGGCCCTGATGCTGGCTCAGAACTGTGCCGCCGAGCTGGGCCACGGCTATGTGGGCAGCGAGCACCTGCTGCTGGGCCTGGCCCGGGAGGAGCAGGGCATGGCCGCCCGGGTGCTGCGCACCGCCGGCCTCTCCTCTGAGACCATCCGCACCGCCATCGCCGGCATGGTGGGGGTGGGCGCGCCGGGCGGCCAGCCCTCCCAGGGGCTCACCCCCAGGTGCAAGAAAATCATCGAGCTGGCGCTGGCCCAGTCCGCCCGGCTGGGCTGCTCCTATGTGGGCACCGAGCACCTGCTGCTGGGTATCCTCCAGGAGGGGGACGGGGTGGCCGCACGGGTCATTGCCGACAGCGGCGTGGATGCCCGCAGGCTGTACGGCGACGTGATGAGCGCCCTGGGCGGCGACGGTGCCTCCTTCTACCGCAGCCCGGGCCGCCCCCGTCAGGAGCGTGATTTCACCGAGGGAAGCCGGGATACCAAGCTGGTTGACCAGTTCTCCAAGGACCTGACCCGTCTGGCCGCAGGTCACCTGCTGGACCCGGTGGTGGGGCGGGACAAGGAAATCCGCCGGGTCATCCAGATTCTCTCCCGGCGCACCAAGAACAACCCCGCCCTCATCGGTGAGCCCGGCGTGGGCAAGACCGCCATCGCAGAGGGTCTGGCCCTGCGCATCGCCGCCGGAGAGGTGCCCGACGAGCTGCGCACCAAGCGGCTGCTGTCCCTGGACCTGTCCTCCATGGTGGCGGGCACCAAGTACCGGGGCGAATTTGAGGAGCGGGTGAAGAATATTCTCTCAGAGGTCCGCCGGGCGGGCAACATCATCCTCTTCATCGACGAGCTCCACACCATCGTGGGCGCCGGGTCGGCGGAGGGCGCCATCGACGCGGCCAACATCATCAAGCCCGCTCTGGGCCGGGGAGACCTCCAGGTCATCGGCGCCACCACCCTGGACGAGTACCGCAAATATATCGAAAAAGACGCGGCACTGGAGCGCCGGTTCCAGCCGGTGACCGTGGCCGAGCCCGACCACCAGACCGCCTCCGCCATCCTCCGGGGCGTCCGGGACCGGTACGAGGCACACCACAAGCTGACCATCAGCGACGACGCCATCGAGGCGGCGGTGGCCCTGTCCGCCCGGTATATCGGCGACCGCCGCCTGCCCGACAAGGCCATCGACCTGATGGATGAGGCCGCCTCCCGGGTGCGCATGGAGCGGCTGGCCACACCCCCCGCCCTGCGCCAGCTGGAGGAGCGGGCGGAGCGGGCCTGCCAGGAGAAGGAGGAGGCCATCCGGGGCCAGGACTTTGAGAAGGCCGCCATGCTCCGGGACGCGGAGGCCGACTTCCGCAAGGAGCTGGATCTGAAAAAGGCCGCCCTGCGGGCCGGACAGCGGGGCGGCTGTGTGTCCGCCGAGGATGTGGCGGCGGTGGTGGCCGAGTGGACGGGGGTGCCCGTCACCACCCTGACCCAGGAGGAGTCCCAGCGGCTCATGGGCCTGGAGGAGGAGCTCCACCGGCAGGTGGTGGGCCAGGAGGATGCGGTAAAGGCGGTGGCACGGGCGGTGCGCCGAGGCCGTGTGGGTCTGAAGGAGCCCGGCCGCCCCACCGGCGTATTTCTCTTCCTGGGCCCCACCGGCGTGGGCAAGACCGAGCTGTGCAAGGCCCTGGCCGCCGCCCTCTTCGGCAGCGCCGACGCCCTGCTCCGGTTCGACATGTCCGAGTATATGGAGCGGCACACCGTGTCCCGGCTGGTGGGCGCGCCGCCGGGCTATGTGGGCCACGAGGAGGGCGGCCAGCTCACCGAGAAGGTACGCCGCCGTCCCTACTCCCTGGTGCTCTTCGACGAGATTGAGAAGGCCCACCAGGATATCTGGGGCATCCTGCTCCAGATTATGGAGGACGGCGTGCTCACCGACGCCCAGGGCCGCAGGACAGACTTCCGCAACACGGTGGTGGTCATGACCAGCAACGTGGGCGCGGCCCGGATTACGGGAAAGGGCGGCCGTCTGGGCTTCCGCCCCGCCGCCGCCGGGGAGACCCGGCCGCCGGAGGAGCTGCGGGGCGCCGTACTGGAGGACCTGAAAAAAGTGTTCCGACCCGAGTTTCTCAACCGGGTGGACGAGACCATTGTGTTCCGCCAGCTGAGCCGGGAGGAAATCCGCGCCATTGCCGGACGGATGCTCCGGGATGTGGCCGAGCGGATGGAGACGCTGGGGGTATCCCTCCGGGTCACCGACCGGGCCCTGGACCTGCTCTCCCGGCAGGGCTTTGAGCCCGACTACGGCGCCCGGCCCCTTCGCCGCACCATCCGCGCCCAGGTGGAGGATCCAGCCGCCGAGCTGCTGCTCACGGGCGCTCTGGTCAAAGGGAGCACGGCGGTGGTGGACACGGACGGAGACACCCTCACCGTCAGCCCCGAGAACACCGCCGTGCCCACCGTCCCCGAGGCATAACACAACAAAGGAGTTTTTGACATGAAACGGTTCTTTTCTCTCATGCTTCTCCCCATCCTGCTGCTCGCCGGCTGTTCCTCTGCGCCGGAGTCCCAGCTCACCGCCCAGGAGCGGACCGAGCTCTACCGCTCCGCCATCCAGGACGCCCGGGACCAGGACGCCAACGACGCATTCCCCATCATCACCTCGGCCGATGACGACACGGCCTCCTTTCTGCTGGAGTTGATGGGCCTGTCCGCCGAGGACATGAGCGCCTTTGCCATCTCCGCCTCCGCCATGAACGTCAAAGCCTACGGCATTGCCGCCGTCTACCCCGCCGAGGGGAAGGACGAGGAGGTAAAGGATGCTCTGGAGGGGTTTGTGGACCGGCAGAAGCAGAGTTTTGAGCAGTATCTGGCCGACCAGTACGACATCGCCAACAACGCCCGGCTTGAAACCCTGGAGGACGGCACCATCCTGCTGGTCATGTGCGAGGGGCAGGACCAGGTATTCACCGCCATCCGCTCCGCCATCGAGGCGGGCGCCAAGGGCTGATCGCCGGCGGGGCGACAGAACGGGGCAAAAAAAGAATTGACATTTTTTTCACATCTGCTAAAATTGTATTGCTAACAGTTGGCGTGAAAACCATCTGTGAGGCTCCCGCTGCGGAGCCTCTCTTATTTGCAAAGGACTGCTGTTTTATGGATGTCCCCTTCAGTATCGCCCTGCTGAAATCCTACCACGCGCAGAACAATGTCTTTCGTCCCATGATTGCCGAACTGGGTTTGTCCGTGGGCCAGCCCAAGATTCTCGGCTTCCTCACCCGCCACGACGGCTGCATGCAGAAGGACCTGGCCGCCATGTGCGACATCGAGCCCGCCACCATCTCCCGCCTGCTGGACAAGATGGAGGCCGACGGCCTTATCTCCCGCCAGGCAGTGGCGGGCAACAAGCGGGCCACCGCCATCTCCCTCACCCCCAGCGGCTATGCCCGCCATGAGCAGGCCACCGAGCTGCGGGCCCGGATGGAGGCCATAGAGCTGGCCGGCTTCTCCGAGGAGGAAAAGGCCCAGTTCTACCAGTTCCTGGTCCGGCTCTACAAGAACCTGACCGGCGGTGCCAGCGTGGAGGACCCCTGAGCCCCTCAAGACAGACAAACGGAGCCCTGTGCATTTGATGCACAGGGCTCCGTTCTGCTTTTTCATTGGCCGCCAATCCGGTCCATCAGCTCCTCCACGGCCTGGCCCACGCCGCCGTCGTTGTTGGAGCCGGTCACCATGTCCGCCGCCTGACGGGCCAGGGGCGAGGACTTGGCCATGGCCACGGAACAGCCCACCCATTCGAACATGTCCAGGTCGTTGTCGCTGTCCCCCAGGGCCAGCACCTCTTCGGCGTCTATCCCCAGGTACCCGCACAGGAACTGGAGGGCGTGCCCCTTGGTGGCGTCGATGTGGCTGATCTCAATGTTCCCATTCCCGGGATAGGCCAGCACACACAGGTCACCCAGGGCCTCCACCCGGGTGCGGATCAGCTCCATGGTCTCGTCGTCCGGGATGAAGTCCACGTCCAGCTTCTCCGTCATCCGCTCCCCGATGGCAGTCTCCAGATCCTCCACCACGTCGTCATACTTGGCCCGCAGGAAGTCAAAATCCGAGGCGGGCGGGTGGGCCGTGATGATGGCCCGCTCGGCGTAGATGCGGTTGTCACAGTAGACCTCAATGAGGGGCTTGAAGGGCCGCAGCACCTCCAGAATGGCCCGGCGCTTGTCCGGGTCAATTCCCGTCTCCGCCAGCATCTTCCGGGTGGCGTAGTCGGTCACCGCGCCCCCCAGAGAAGAGATGATATAGCTCACGCAGCCCAGCTGCTCCGCCGCGTCCTCCATCATCACCATGGACCGGCCGCTGGCCAGCACAATTTTGGCCCCCTTCTCCGCCGCACGCCGCAGGGCACGGATGTTCCGCTCATGCACCGTGGCGCTGTCCGAGGAGAGCAGGGTGCCGTCCAAATCCACCGCAATCAGCCGGATGCTCATACCGTTTCCGCCCCCTCTTCCCCGCCGAACAGGCGGTCCAAATCCTCACGGGTGACAGCGTCCGTGTTCAGCAGGGAGAGCACGTTCACCGTCACATCATACCGTCTCACCAGAGTGTCCGGCTTCCAGCCCACACCCCGGGCGCCGTCCACCGTCCCAAGCCGGGTGATGGAAAGGGCAGCCGACTGGCCGCCGCACGCGATCAGCGCCTTCACATGGCCCGCCACCGCGCCGTCCACCGCCAGAGGCTGGGCCACCGCCGCCAGCCTGGCCGCCACACGGTTGGCCACCTCCGCAGCGGTGGCCGGCTCCGGCAGATGGACCGTCCATTTTCCGCTGAGCACCAGCGCGTTGTCTACCAGGCTGTGGGCCGGGTCGCCTGCGTGGTCGTGGTCATGGTGGTGATGATGATGGTCATGGTCATGGCACCCGCAGGTGCAGCCGGGACCGTGGCTGTGGTTCTCTTCATGGACATGGCCGCTCACTGTGCCTCACCTACCCCTTCCAGAATGGTCTGCCAGAGAACCGTGTCCTCCGTTTTTTCGGCGCTGACCGTCCGTATCCGGGCGCCGGGCGCCCAGCCGGCAATCAGGTCCAGCTGCTCCTGGGTGGGCTGGACCACGTCCGCCTTGTTGACCAGCACCAGCTCCGCACCCCTGAGCTGCCGCTCCAGCACCGGGGCCATGACCCCGCTGAGCATGCCGAACCGGGACGCGTCCACCACGGACACCGGATGGACCGGGATGTCCGGACGGCCGTACCGGCTCAGGACGGAGAGCACGTCGGTCATCAGGGCCAGACCGGTCATCTCCACCACCAGCCAGTCCGGGTTCACCTCGTCCGCAATCTGTCCCACGGCCTGGACCAGGTCCCCGGAGATCTCGCAGCAGACGCAGCCGCCGAACAGGGGCGTCACCCTGATTCCCGTCTCCCGCACAAGGGCGTCGTCCACGCCCAGCTGGCCAATCTCGTTTTCTATGACCGCAGAGGTCCCTCCCACCTGGGAGATGGCCCGGATGACACGGTTGAGCACCGCGGTCTTGCCGGAGCCGAGAAATCCGCCCAGCAGAAGCATTTTCATTGTCTGTCCCCACCTTTCGGCCTTATTATCCACTTTTGATTGTACCCTACCGGCGCCGCTGCCGCAAGGTAATTTCGTACGCTCTTGGCCGTTTCCGTCCCCGCCTGCCCCCTGCCCCGGATTTTTCGGGTTGCCACATTTCCCCCGCCGGATTATAATATACGGGATACAAAAATTACCGGGCGGCGGGACACAGCCGGTTCCTCCGCCTTCGGAAAGGATGGAATGCAGATGGAAGGACGCTCCAGCGGAATCCTTCTCCCCGTCTTCTCTCTGCCGGGTCCCTACGGCGCCGGCACCATGGGCAAGGAAGCCCGCAACTTTATCGACTTTCTGGCCTCGGCCAACCAGCACTACTGGCAGATTCTCCCCCTGGTGCCCCCGGGCGGAGGTGACTCCCCCTATATGTCCCCCTCCTCCTTCGCGGGCAACCCCTTCTTCCTGGACCTGGGCGAGCTGGCCGAGGAGGGGCTCCTCACCCGTGACGAGCTGCTCTCCGCCCAGCTGGACAGCCCCGACCGGGTGGACTACGACTTCCTCCGCCGCACCCGCCTCCCCCTCCTGCGCAAGGCGTGGGAGCGCGGCAGGGAGCTGTGGGCCCCCCGCATCCAGGCCTTCTGTACCTTCGCCCACTGGGCGGAGGACTACGCCCGCTTCTCCGCCCTGCGGGAGGAGCTGGACCTGCCCCCGGCTGAGTGGCCCTCCCCCGCGCCCGAGCCGGGCGAGGACGACGTCAACTTCCACCTCTTCCTCCAGGCCGCCTTCTTCCGCCAGTGGCACGCCCTCAAGCGGTACGCCAACGAGAGAAACGTATCCATCATCGGCGACCTGCCCATCTACGTCTCCGAGGACAGCGCCGAGTTCTGGGCCCACCCCGAGCTGTTCCAGATTGACGAGAAGGGGCATCCCGCCGCTGTGGCGGGAGTTCCACCCGACGCCTTCTCCGAGACCGGCCAGCACTGGGGCAACCCCCTCTACGACTGGGAGGGCCACCGGAAGGAGGTCTTTGACTGGTGGGTGGAGCGGATGGCCTGGGCCGCCGAGCTGTACGACGTGGTGCGCATCGACCACTTCCGCGCTTTCTACAACTACTGGTCCATTCCCGCCGGGGATAAGGTGGCCACCTACGGCCACTGGGAGCCCGGCCCCGGCATGGAGCTCATCCACCGCTTCCACAAGGAGGTGCCCGGCCTGGACATCATCGCCGAGGACCTGGGCGCTCTGGAGGAGGATGTGCTGGAGTTCATCGCCAAGAGCGGCCTGCCCGGCATGAAGGTGCTGGTCTACGCCTTTGACCCCTGCGGCGAGAGCGCCTACCTGCCCCACAACTGCCAGCCCGACTCGGTGGTGTACACCGGCACCCACGACACCCCCACCTTTGTCCAGTGGCTCTTCCAGGAGGCCTCCCCCGGTGAGCGGGACTATGCCATGCGCTACCTCCGCCTCCGGGAGGACGAGGGCTACGGCTGGGGCGCCGTGTGCGGCGCCTGGAGCACCATGAGCCGCCTGGCTATGGCGCCCATGCAGGACCTGCTGGGTCTGGGCGCGGACGCCCGCATGAACACCCCCGGCACCGCAGGCCCCCACAACTGGACCTGGCGCTGCCGTGCCGCCGCCTTCAACCCCGATGTGGCCCGCAGGCTGGCCGATATCACCAGGACCTACCGCAGAGGGTAAATTCGCTTCTCAAACATACGGGCATTAAAAAAGAGGTCTCCGCACACAGCGGAGACCTCTCCTTTTATATTATGGTTATTCCCAGGGCTGGAACTGGGCGTCCAGCACGTCCTTCCGGTGGAAGGCCACATAGTCCGGAGATGCCTCGGGGCAGTGCTCCCGGATGGCAGACACAATCAGCTCCGGGTTCAAGCCCGGGTTCTGGGCCCGGATGATGAGGTCCAGGGCGATGGTGTCCCGCCGTCCCTCCACGGTGAACTTGGCGATGAGGGGAATCAGGTCCACCTCCACCTGGCCGCTCTTGGCCTTCTTGGACTTCTTGATCACCACCAGGCTCTCCCGGCTCAGCAGGTCCCGGATGGCGGTCTCCGCCCCAAAGGGCGCGCCGTTCTCGTACTCCAGGGTGACGATGTAGTTGACGTAGGTCAGGGCCTTCACAGGCTTGGCCGCCTCGTAGCACTTCTGCACCATAATTCCCTCGGGCAGCACCGCGTTCATCCGCCCGGGCACCTGGGAGAGCTCCGCGCCGCCCCGCAGCTCAAACTCCAGCACCTCGCACTGGCTGGAAAAGCCCACGGACAGAGGCAGCGGAATGGACACAAAGGCGTGGGGATTGAAGCCCTCGGTGTGGGTGATCTCAATCCCGGCACGGAGGAAGGCCCGCTGGAAGGTGCGCATCAGGTCCAGGTGGGAGATGTACTTGGCCCGCCCGGTCTTGGAAAAACGCAGCCGGTTACTATTCCGCATCGCACTTACCTCCCGGATAGAGCTTGTCCGCCCCGCAGCCGGTGCACTGCTTCCGGCAGTCGGGGGTAATCCTGTTCTGGTAGCACTGCTCCCGCTCACGCCACAGGAAGGGCTTGCGCACGCCGGTGGAGATCATGTCCCAGGGCAGAATCTCGTCCTTGTCCCGCTGGCGGGTGGCGTAGAAGTCCATGGACAATCCGCAGGCGGCAAAGGCGTCCTGCCAGCGCTGGAAGTCAAAGTACTCGCTCCAGGAGTCGAACTTGGCCCCGTTCCGCCAGGCCTCCTCGATGACGTCGGCCACACGGCGGTCACCCCGGGCAAACACCGCCTCCAGCACGCTGGTGTCCGGGTCGTGCCAGTTGTAGCTGATGGAACGGCCCCGCATGTTGTCCCGCAGCAGCTTCACCCGCCGCTGGTACTCCTCCATGGAGATCTGCGCCTCCCACTGGAAGGCGGTGTGGGGCTTGGGCACAAAGAAGGAGGTGGAGACCGTAATCCGCACGCCGCGGCGGGGCTCCGGCGTGGTCTCACGCCAGGCCTGATACACCTTCTCCGCCAGGTCGGCAATGCCCAGCACGTCCTCGTCGGTCTCGGTGGGCAGGCCCAGCATGAAGTACAGCTTCACCGACGACCAGCCGCCTGAGAAGGCGGTACGGCAGGACTGGAGCAGGTCCTCCTCGGTGACGTTCTTATTGATGGCGTCCCGCAGGCGCTGGGTACCCGCCTCGGGCGCAAAGGTCAGTCCGGACTTCTTGCCGTGCTGAAGGCGGTGCATCAGGTTCATGGAGAAGTTGTCCGCCCGCAGGGAGGGCAGCGCCAGGCTCACCTTCTCCGGCTCGCACCACTCCAGCAGCCCGTCGCACAGCTTGAGCAGGTGGCGGTAGTCGCTGGTGGACAGGGACGACAGGGTCATCTCCTGGTAGCCCGAGTCCTTGCAGGCCTCAATGCCGTACTTCACCAGCAGCTCCGGGTCGCGGGACCGGACGGGCCGGTAGGCGTACCCCGCCTGACAGAACCGGCAGCCGCGGATACAGCCGCGGAACACCTCCAGAGTCACCTTGTCCTGGGTGATCTCAGTGGAGGGCACGATGGTCTTGACCGGGAAATAGGACTTGTTAAAGTCCTGGACAATCCGCTTGGTCACCACCTCGGGCGCGCCGTCCCGGGGCGTGATGGCCGCCACAGTGCCGTCCTCATGGTAAGAGATATCATAGAGGGAGGGCACGTACAGCCCGGGAATCTTGGCCGCGGCCAGAAGGAACTCCTCCTTCTCCCAGCCCTCGCTCTTGGCCTTGCGGTACAGCTCCAGCAGCTCCACCGACACGTCCTCACCCTCGCCCAGGGAGAAGATGTCCACAAAGGGGGCCAGCGGCTCCGGGTTGAAGGCGCAGGTGCCGCCCGCTACGATAATAGGAGACAGCGCATGCCGCTCCTCCGCCCGCACGGGCAGACCGGCCAGGTCCAGCATATTAAGCACGTTGGTGTAGGCCATCTCGTAGCCCAGCGAGAAGCCGATGAGGTCAAAATCCGCGATGGAGTCGCCGCTCTCCAGGCCGTAGAGAGGCAGGCCCTCGGCGCGCATCTCCTCCTCCATGTCCCCCCAGGGGGCGAACACCCGCTCACACCAGCACCAGGGCAGGTTGTTCATCACGCCGTAGAGGATGCGCACACCCAGATTGGACATGCCGATTTCATAGGTATCCGGGAAGCAGAGGGCATACCGCACCTCCACCTTCCGCCGGTCCTTGACCACCGCGTTGTATTCTCCGCCCGTGTACCGGGCAGGCTTCTGCACCCTGGGCAGGATGCGTTCCAGACTACGATTCATGACAAACCCCCGTCAGTCCGTTCCATTTTTCGTTAACCGTTATATTCTACCCTTTATATGTGCGCTTGGCAAGTCCATTTTCTGCTTTTTCAAACTTATTTCGCCGCCCAGCACCCTTTTTGGTGGTTTCTTCCTCCTGCCGGAGCTCACCGCCCACACCTGGCTCCCCTCTTTTTTCTCATTTTGCAATTTTGTAGTTGACAAGCCGACCAGGATGTGATATTATTCTTTTCGCATCTGATTGGAACCCGGGCGTGGAGAGATGTCCGAGTGGTTTAAGGAGCCGGTCTTGAAAACCGGTGACTCGCAAGAGCCGTGGGTTCGAATCCCACTCTCTCCGCCATTTTTTCTCTTCGAAAAATGGACAAGAGAGTTGTAAGATGCACATGCGCATCCCGGCCGATACGCAGAAGTACCCAAGTGGCCGAAGGGGCTCCCCTGCTAAGGGAGTAGGCGGGTAAAACCGTGCGAGGGTTCAAATCCCTCCTTCTGCGCCAAAAACCCGAAGTCTTTGATTTCAAGGACTTCGGGTTTTTTCTTTTTTATTCCGTCCATTTATTTCCTCACCGCTCTCCTGTTCTGTCGTCCTTCCGGGTGCTTCGTCCCTTTTCGACCTTCCTCGCCCCCTATATTCTCTATACTGGAGGCATGGAAAAAGGAGGGTTTTCTATGGATTCCATCAAAAAGCGCCTTCTCCCCCTGCTCGTCTCCCTGGTGCTGCTCTGTTCCTGCGCTGCCGGTACCGTCTCCGTCTCCCCCAGCGCGTCTCCCGCCGGTCCGTCCGCCGTCCAGGTGCAGTCCACCGGCACCCCTGCCCTGACTCCAGACCAGCCCGACCCGTCTCCGCTCCAGTCAGACGTCTCCCCCAGTCCTTCTGCCCCGGCGCCGGATCCCTCTCCCACTCCTTCCGGCCCGGTCCCGGAGCCCTCTCCCAGCACAGCTCCGGTCTCGGAATCCCCTGTCACGACCCTCTCGGAGGAGCCGGTGGAGGTAGTGGTCTATGTCACCAGGACCGGTGAGAAGTACCACTCGGACGGGTGCCAGTACCTCAGCAGGAGCCAGATTCCCATCTCTCTTGAGGAGGCCAAAGCCAGCGGCTATACCCCCTGCTCCAAATGCCATCCGCCCAGGTGACGGACGCCCCATGTCTCCGCCGCCCACAGCAAAAAAATCCGGCCCGGTCCCTTTCGGGACTGGGCCGGACTGTTTTTTGTGTGTCTGCTCCATGCCCGGCTGAGGGGCACGGAACAGGTTGTCCCCACTCCTGTGGGGTTTGCGGTACGGAAGGTTACTTTCACATCAATTACGACGGTACATCCCCACCCATGTGGGGCGCGGAAAGCTGTATTACCGTGCGGCGGCGGTGCGCTCCTGGGCGATGTTCAGGGCGTGGTCGCCGATACGCTCAAAGTCGGTGAGCAGCTCGGAGAAGAGGATGCAGGCCTCGTCGGAGCAGGAGCCGCTCTTCATGCGGTCCAGCTGGTTCTGACGGAACTCTGCGGTCATGTCGTCAATGCGCTGCTCCAGCTTTTCCATGGAGCTGAGCCAGCCCTGGGACACGTCGGCGTCGGCGGCCAGGGTGTCCAGCGCCTCCAGGCACACGTCCCGCATCTCCCGCAGCTCGTCCTTGGCGCCCTCGGAGAAATGGATGCCCTTCTTCTCCATCATGGTGCTGTACTCACAGATATTCACGGCGTGGTCGCCGATGCGCTCGATGTTGCCGGTAATCTTGAAGTAGGCGGACACGGCGGCGGAGTCGGTCTCATTGGTCTCGTGGGCGATGACCTTGGAGATATACTGGGAGATCTCCTTGTTCAGGTAGTCGATATAGGTCTCGGTCTCCTCGGCCTTTTCCAGCAGCTCAGGCTTGACCTCCAGCACAGCCTGGAAGGCCAGGTCGATATTGCCCCGGGCCTTGCCCAGCATGCGGTGGAGCTCGCTGCGGATCTGGTTGAGGTAGATAGCGGAGGTACCGATGGCGATGGAGCGGTCCTTGTCCACGGTGATGGGCTTGAGGTACTGCAGGTGCATACCCTCCTCCTTCTCCTCCTTCCGGTCGGGAAGGATGTGCATGGCCAGGTTGACCAGATGACCGCCCACAGGCAGGAGCAGCAGGGTGGTGACCACGTTGAAGAGGGTGTGCATGTTGGCAATCTGGGCGGCAGCATTGTCCGGCGTCAGGTTCGCGACAAAGCGGGTCAGAGGTGTAGACATACAGGCAATGGTGAAGATGATAGTACCGATAATATTAAAGGAGAGATGGATAACGGTGGTGCGCTTGGCATTGCGGCTGGTGCCGATGGCGGCCAGCACGGCGGTGATGCAGGTACCGATGTTCTGGCCGAAAAGGACATACACAGCCGTAGGCAGTGTCACCACGCCGCTCATGGCCAAGGCCTGAAGGATGCCCACCGACGCAGAGGAGGACTGGATGATGGCGGTGAAAATGGCGCCGGTGAGAATGCCCACCAGGGGGTTGGAGAAAGTGGACACCAGGTTAATAAAGGTCTGGGAATCCCGCAGGGGCTCCATGGCGGCGCTCATCATGTCCATGCCGATGAACAGGATGCCCAGACCGGCCAGGATGCTGCCGATGTGGTGGACTTTTGGATTTTTCATGAACACCATGGGCGCAATGCCGAGGAAAGCGAGCAGCGGGGCCAGTACGCCTACGTCCAGGGCGATGAGCTGACCGGTGATGGTGGTGCCGATGTTGGCGCCCATGATAATCCACACGGCCTGGCGCAGGTTCATCATGCCCGAGTTGACGAAGCCCACCACCATGACCGTGGTGGCGGAGGAGGACTGGATGACGGCGGTGATGACCGCGCCCACCAGCACGCCCAGCAGGCGGTTGGAGGTGAGCTTCTCCAGGATGCTCTTCATGCGGTTGCCCGCGGCGGCCTCCAGGCCGGAGCTCATCATCTGCATTCCGTGGAGGAACAGGGCCAGACCGCCCAACAGACTCAATATGTCGGTAATTTTCATTCTCTTTCTCCTTACTCCTTACACACAGTTCTTTTTCCGCCGGTTTCGACAAAAAGAAAAAAGAGTACAGCCCGCCTCCCGGAAGCCCGGAACGCAGGTCATACTCTCAGATTTCTCTTATTCTGTCCGGCAGCTGATGCAGGCGCCAGCACGCGGCGTCATCCATCATGTGCATAACCCTCTCTTAAATCATGTTCATCAGACGATACGGGTAAAGTATATCAAATTGTAAAATCCAGCGTCAATAGACTTTACAATAGTTTTACATTCTCGCTGCAAAACTCCTATTTTCTCTGTGCTTCCTTCTTGTGTCTTTGTTGAAACTGTGGTACAATTTTTTTACTAAAAAAAGGAGGACCGCTATGGCAACGCTGAAAGAGCTCTCTGACCGCACGGGCTACTCCCCTGCCACCATCTCCCGGATTCTGACGGGGGATCCGTCGCTTGCGGTCAGCGATGAGGCAAGAAAGCGGGTGCTGGAGGAGGCGGGGCGTCTGGATTATGCCGCCACCCGCAGCCGCCGGGGACGGACGCCCAAGGTACTGCTGCGGGTGGGCGTGGCAGAAATGCTCACGCCCGAGCAGCAGCTGGCCGACCCCTATTACCTCTATCTGCGCAATTTTGTGGAGCAGGCGTGCGGGGAGCGCAAGTACGCCTTTCTCCCGCTGGAACGGCGCGGCGAGGAGGACTTTGCCCCGCCGGAGGGCGCCGCGCTGGACGGCATCATCGCCATCGGAATTTTCACCCGGGAACAGCAGGCGGCTCTGGCCGCCATTCACCCCAACCTGGTGTTTCTGGACTCCTCCCCCGATGAGGCCCGTTTTGACTCGGTGGTGCTCAACTATGCCCTGGGCATCCGCCTGGCCCTGGACCATCTCCTCTCCCTGGGCCACACCCGCATTGGCTTCATCGGCCCGGCGGAGAAGCTGGGGGACTGCAAGGAGCCTGCCCCCGAGGTGCGGCGGAGCTGCTTTATGTCCATGATGGAGGAGCGGGGCCTGCTGGACCCCTCCCTGCTGGTGGAGGCCCCCATGGAGAGCCGGGCCACGGCGGCAGCCATGTCCGCCTTCCTGGACCGGTGCCCCAATCCGCCCACCGCCTTCCTGGCCGCCAACGAGGAGAACGCCATGGGCGCCAGCCGTGCCCTGGAGGCCAGAGGGCTGTCGGTGCCCGGAGACGTGTCCCTGGTCTCCTTCAACGACACCCCCCTGTCCCAGCTCATGACCCCGCCCCTCACCTCGGTGTCCACCCACGCCGACGAGATGGCCCGCACCGCCGTGGGCCTGCTGGGGGAGCGCTGCTCCTCCGTGGCGGGCCGCCCGGTGCGTACCCTGCCCCAGAAGGTGGTGGTCCCCCCCACCCTGGCCGTCCGCGAGAGCACCGCAGCCCCTGTTTCAAGGTAAATTCTGCCCCCTTCTTTGCTTTTCTGCACAATTGGGCCGTCTGTTTTTGTGTGGAACGCTGAACTTGCGGAAAGGGCAAATATTGCAGTTGAATTTTTAGTAAAAATTAAATATACTAAAGGCACGATAAGGCATCACCATAATTTGATTTGGGAGTGATTGCACATGCTTTCCTGTAAAACTCTGATGGATCAGCTCTCCGGCGGCACCTGGGACGAGCGACTCAATCACCTGTACTGCTGCAATGGCGGCGAAAAACTGGAGGCCGTCCGCGCCCGGGCCATTGAGGCCGTGAAGCGCTACCAGGAGCTCTTCTCAGCCGGGGACGACGTCCAGGTGGCCCTGTTCAGCAGCCCCGGCCGCACCGAGCTGGGCGGCAACCACACCGACCACCAGCACGGCTGCGTGCTGGCCGCCAGCGTGAACATGGACATGCTGTCCGTAGCCGCCCCCAACGGCACCAATCAGGTGCGCATCCACTCGGAGGGCTACCCGGTACTGACGGTGGACCTGTCCAATCTCTCCCCCGTTGAGAGCGAGAAGGAGACCTCCGCCTCCCTGGTGCGGGGCGTGGCCGCCCGGATGACCGAGCTGGGCCAGGCTCCCGCAGGCTTTGACGCCTACGTCTGCTCCTCCGTGCCCGCCGGGTCCGGCCTGTCCTCCTCCGCCGCCTACGAGGTGCTGGTGGGCACCATCTTCAACGTGCTCTTCTGCAATCAGGTCTTTACCCCCGTCCAGGTGGCCCAGATTGGCCAGTACGCCGAGAACGTGTTCTTCGGCAAGCCCTGCGGCCTGATGGACGAGACCGCCTCCGCCGTGGGCGGCGTGGTGTCCATCGACTTCCAGGACCCCTCCGCCCCCGTGGTGCGCAAGGTGGACTTCGACTTCCCCGCCACCGGCCACACCCTGTGCATCATCAACTCGGGCGCCGACCACGCCGACCTGACCGACGCCTACGCCGCCATCACCAACGAGATGAAGTCGGTGGCCGCCTGCTTCGGCAAGGAAGTGCTGCGCGACGTGGACGAGACCACCTTCCGGGCCACCATCCCCGAGCTGCGCAAGGCTCTGGGCGACCGGGCGGTGCTGCGGGCCATCCACTTCTTCGACGAGAACCGCCGGGCTGTGCAGGAGGCCCAGGCCCTGGAGAAGGGCGACTTCGCCGCCTTCCTGGCCCTGGTGCGGGCCTCCGGCATGTCCTCCAGCCTGTACCTCCAGAACACCTTCGCCCCCTCCGACCCCAAGCAGCAGGCCATCCCCATGGTGCTGTGGGCCGCTGAAGAGGTGCTCCAGGGCACCGGCGCCGTCCGGGTCCACGGCGGCGGCTTCGCCGGCACCGTCCAGGCCTTCGTGCCCAACGACAAGCTGCCCGCCTTCCTCTCCGCTATGGAGGAGCTGCTGGGCAAGGATATGTGCCACATGCTGTCCATCCGCCCCGAGGGCGGCTGCCTGGTGGCGGGCTGAGCCGCAGGCAATCAAAAAACTAGGAGGTAATTTCCATGGCGATTCTGGTATTGGGCGGAGCCGGGTACATCGGCTCCCACACGGTATATGAGCTCATCGACGCCGGCCGGGACGTGGTTGTGGCCGATAACCTGCAGACCGGCTTCAAGGCGGCGGTCCACCCCAAGGCCCGGTTCTATCAGGCGGACATCCGGGACCGCGCCGCCATGGACGCCCTGTTCGAGAAGGAGAACATCGAGGGCGTCATCCACTTCGCCGCCTCCTCCCAGGTGGGCGAAAGCATGAGCGACCCCCTCAAGTACTACGACAACAACCTGGGCGGCACTATGGTGCTCCTGGCCTCCATGGTGGCCCACGGTGTGGACAAGATTGTCTTCTCCTCCACCGCCGCCACCTACGGTGAGCCCGAGCAGGTGCCCATCCTGGAGGGCGACAAGACCCAGCCCACCAACTGCTACGGCGAGACCAAGCTGGCCATGGAGCACATGATGAGCTGGGTGTCCCGCGCCCACGGCCTGCGGTACGTGGCCCTGCGGTACTTCAACGCCTGCGGCGCCCATCCCTCCGGCGCCATTGGCGAGGCCCACAACCCGGAGACCCATCTGGTGCCCATCATCCTCCAGGTGCCCAACGGCCAGCGTGAGGCGGTGAGCGTGTTCGGCGACGACTATCCCACCCGGGACGGCACCTGCGTCCGGGACTACATCCACGTCACCGACCTGGCCCAGGCCCACATCCTGGCGCTGGACTACCTGCTCCAGGGCGGGGAGAACAACGTGTTCAACCTGGGCAACGGCGTGGGCTTCACCGTCAACGAGGTCATCGAGTGCGCCCGCAAGGTGACCGGCCACCCCATCCCCGCCGTGGTCTCCCCCCGCCGTGCCGGCGACCCGGCCCAGCTGGTGGCCTCCTCGGAGAAGGCCAAGACCGTTCTGGGCTGGAAGCCCCAGTACGACAATCTGGAGACCATCATCTCCACCGCCTGGGCCTGGCACAAGGCCCACCCCAACGGCTACAACGCCTGACGGGCCAACAATAAAATGTGAGGTTGATAGACATGATCGACACCGCCATTGCAAGCCTGGTGGCCTACGCCGAGCGCACCGGCCTGATTGAGCCCTGCGAGCGGAACTGGGCCGTGAACACCCTGCTGGAGGCCCTCAAGCTGGACAGCTACACCGCCCCCGAGACCCCCGTGTCCGGGGACATCGACCTGGCCGCCGTGCTGGGCGAGCTGATGGACGACGCCCACGCCCGTGGCGTACTGCCCGAGGACTCCGTGGTCTACCGTGACCTGTTCGACACCATGCTCATGGGCCGTCTCACCCCCCGCCCCGCCCAGGTGGTGGAGAAGTTCAAGACCCTCTACGCCCAGAGTCCCCAGAAGGCCACCGACTGGTACTACCAGTTCAGCCAGGACACCAACTACATCCGCCGGGACCGGATTGCCAAGGACATGAAGTGGGTCACCCCCACCGAGTACGGCGACCTGGATATCACCATCAACCTCTCCAAGCCGGAGAAGGACCCCAAGGCCATCGCCGCCGCCCGCAACCTGCCCGCCTCCGCCTATCCCCGCTGCCAGCTGTGCGCCGAGAACGAGGGCTACGCCGGCCGGGTCAACCACCCCGCCCGTGAGAACCACCGCATCGTGCCCATCACCATCAACAACTCCCCCTGGTTCCTGCAGTACTCCCCCTACGTCTACTACAACGAGCACTGCATCTGCCTCAACAGCGAGCACACCCCCATGAAGATTGACCGGGCCTGCTTCGCCAAGCTGCTGGACTTTGTGGGCCAGTTCCCCCACTACTTCGTGGGCTCCAACGCCGACCTGCCCATCGTGGGCGGCTCCATCCTGGCCCACGACCACTTCCAGGGCGGCCACTACACCTTCGCCATGGCCAAGGCCCCCATTGAGCAGGAGTTCACCTTCCCCGGCTTTGCCGACGTCAAGGCCGGCATCGTCAAGTGGCCCATGTCGGTCATCCGCATCTCCTGCGGCAACCCGGAGCGGCTGGTGGACCTGGCCGACCGCATCCTGGCCTCCTGGCGCGGCTACACCGACGAGGCCGCCTTCATCTTCGCCGAGACCGAGGGTGTGCCCCACAACACCATCACCCCCATCGCCCGCATGCGGGACGGCCGCTATGAGCTGGACCTGGTGCTGCGCAACAACATCACCACTGAGGAGCACCCCCTGGGCGTGTACCACCCCCACGCCGAGCTCCACCACATCAAGAAGGAGAACATCGGCCTCATCGAGGTCATGGGTCTGGCCGTGCTCCCCGCCCGCCTGAAGGAGGAGCTGACCGCCGTGGCCGACGCCCTGGCCTCCGGCGCCGACCTGCGCGCCGACGAGCGCACCGCCAAGCACGCTGACTGGGCCGAGGGCTTCAAGGGCAGCTACACCATCACCGCCGACAACGCCCTGGACATTGTCAAGCAGGAGACCGGCAAGGTCTTTGCCACCGTCCTGGAGCACGCCGGTGTGTACAAGCGCACCGACGAGGGCCGCGCCGCCTTCCTCCGCTTCCTGGAGCAGGTGTAAGAGGGTCGTCAAACGATAAAATGCCGCTGGTCACTGTAAAGGTTTTCCCTTCACAGTGACCAGCGGCTTTGTTTTTCAATATATGCTTGTGATTGCAGCCTATGTAATGTAATTCTGCCTTACAGTTTTTCAGCCCGGTCAGTCGATGTGGATGCCCACGCCGTTGACCTCCACGCCCTCGTCAGCTCGGATGAGGATGTACTTCTTGCCGTCGATGACCCGGGTCTCCACCAGGTCGCCCCGGTCGGGGGCCACCTTGATGACCACGTCGGGGGTACGCACCTCCAGCTGGCGGGTGTCCACCAGGTTGCGGGGGCTGAGCCTGGTGTCGTCGCCGAACGCGCCGTCGTACTTGGCGTCAAAGGCCTCCACGTGGGAGTCGGCCACGCCGCAGGACCGGAGCACGCTCTTCACCGTGCCCTTGGACACCACCAGGGGCTCCTCCTCGTGGCTGGCCTTGTGCTCCTCGATAAGGCCGCACAGCTGGTCCTGCACCGCCTGCACCACGTCGAAGCGGCAGTCCTCGGCCAGGGCGTCCCCCAGGATGGACTGGAAGGTCTCCTTCTGGGCGGCAGCCGGCATGGGAATCTCGGCGCGGAACACCGCGTCCACAAAGTCCTTGTGGTTCTCCTTGATGTCCTTGTTGTAGTAGAGGGCGTTGTAGAGGTTGGTGCTGCGGTCGTCAAAGGCTGGGAACAGGAACCCCAGCTCGGGGGCGGACACCAGCCAGTCTGCGGTCCGGTTGCGGAACTCGTTCTCCCGCACGTGGTAGCTCAGGGCGGGCTTGGTCTGCTTCACCGGGCAGACGCTGCACAGGATGTAGGAGTAGACCTGCTCGGAGCTGTCCTCCATCTCCTCCCCGTCCTTGGCCCGGTAGGGGACGTCGTAGGCGTCGTGGGCCAGGAGAATCAGATAGTTGCCCTCGATGGTCAGGGAGCCGATGACCTTCTGGAAGAAGGCCTGCACCGCCTCCTCGTCCTTCAGGCCCGAGCTGCGCAGGGCCATGAGCAGCTTGTGCTCCTCCCCCTCCGCCACCTGCCGGGTGGTGAATTCAATGTCCATCAGGTTCTTCCCCAAAGTGCCCGACAGGGTGCGCTTGAGGATGCCCAGGAATTTCTCGCTCTCCTCCTGGCTCATCAGGGCCAGGGATTGGTTGAACCGGGCCACAATCTCTCCCAGCTCGTTGACATAGCAGCCCCGCACATGGGTGATGCTGGTCTTGTCGGGACGAAAACGGCGGCGGATTTCCGCGATTTCTTTTTCGTTCATGCTTTTCCACTTCCAGTCTGGATTTCAGGCCGCGGTCTCACCGGACGCGGCAGACATTGCAGACATTATTGTAAACGAATTTCCCGCCGGGCGCAACGTGGATTTTGTCGCCGGGCCGTCAAACTCAACCGCTGGTTTGGTGCTTTTCTCCCGCCCATCCCTTATAATATAGGTACCGGCACACAGGAGGTACAGCCATGGACAACATGAAAACCGGACAATTTATCAGGGACCTGCGCAAGGAGAGGGGCATGACCCAGAAGGAGCTGGCGGACAGGCTCCATATCACGGACCGGGCCGTGTCCAAGTGGGAGCGGGGTCTGTGCGCGCCGGAGATCTCCCTGCTGGAGCCCCTGGCGGAGGCGCTGGGCTGCTCCGTCCTGGACCTGATGGCCGGGGAGCGGACAGCCAGGGCGGCGGACAGTCAGGAGGAGGCCCGCACCAGGGACGTGCTCCACTACTCCATCCAGCAGGTGCGCCGCCGGGTCAGGCTCACCCGGCGCTGGTGGCTGCTGGCCACGGCGGCTGTGGTCCTGGTGCTGGTGCTGGGCGGGACTGCCCTGTGGCGGAGCGGCGCGCTCTTTGTGGTGGCCAGAAGCACCTCCCCCGACGGGAGCGAGGAGGTCACAGTGTACAGCAAGGACCTGGTCTCCGGCGGCTTTGGGCTGGCGGACGCCACGTCCCTCATCGTCCGGCACGACAACGGCGTAAAACTGTTCATCACCTACGGCGACCACGCCTTCCAGGGGCTCTGGTGGGCGCCGGACAGCTCCAAATACGTCCTGGCCCTGGACTACGGCGGCAGGACCTATCTGGCCCTGGCCTTGCTGGAGTACAGCTCGGAGCACAACCTGCCCGTCCAACTGGCCTCGGCCATGGCGCAGAACAGCGACCTGAACCAGTACGGCTGGACGGAGACGGATGGACAGCCGGACATTGACTTTCAGTTTCTCCAGTGGGGGCTGGACAGCCAGTCCATGCTGATTTACTACACCTTCACCGGCCAGGACGGCCAGCGGCACGACGGCTATTTCTGGTACAACTGTGTGGACGGCAGCATCCGGGCCGTGCTGGAGCTGACCGGCGGGTAAGCCTCCCTCCTTCCGGGGCGTTTTCCGCCTGATTCGCGCGCCTTCGGCACGGATGCCGGCGCTCCATTCTATTGGTTTTCCCCACAAACAGCAGGACGGCGGTTCGAATGAACCGCCGTCCTGCTGTTTGTGCTATTTTCCGGACATCTGCGCTTACTTGCTCATCGCCCGGAACAGGAAGGTGACAATCTGTGCGCGGGTGCAGACCACATCGGGGCTGAACGCGGCCGCGCCGGTGCCGGTGGTGACGCCGTTCTCCACCGCCCACAGCACCGCGTCATAGTAGTAGCTGCCCTCCGCCACGTCGCTGAACGGGTTGTCCCTGGTATCCGGCGCTTTCGAACCGTTTGCCCGGTACAGGAACACGGCGATCTGTGCGCGGGTGCAGACCGCGTCGGGGCTGAACGTGGCAGCGCCGGTGCCGGTGGTGATGCCCTGGGCAACCGCCCAGCGGACAGCCTGGGTATAGTAAGCATCTGCGGGCACATCGGTGAAGCTCATGTCCCCATCGTCCTCCACGGGGCTGCCGGCAGCGCGCCACAGGAAGGTGACCACCTGAGCACGGGTGCAGGCCATATCGGGGCTGAATGTGGCCGCGCCGGTGCCGGTGGTGACGCCCTGGGCGACGGCCCACTTCACGGCCTCCGCATAGTAAGCGCCGGCAGGGACATCGGTAAATACCGTCTCCCCGGTCTGCTCGCTCTTGATGAAGGTGGCCTTGACCGTAACCTTGGAGGCGGGCATGGTAAAGGTGTACTTGCCGTCCTGCTCCGCGACAGGAATTTCTCTGCCGCTCTGGTCGGTAACGGTCAGCGTGTCCAGCTTGTAACCCTGGTCCGGCTTCACGGTCAGGGTCACGACAGCACCCTTGGCGGCTCTCTGGGGCTGTGCGGTGACAGTTCCGTTTTCGGTATCTGCCACGGAGACGGAATAGCTGGGCGTTACAGTGCCGCCGGAAGAGTTTACGCTGTAATTGGCCTTCACCTCCACCTGACCGGCGGGCATGGTGAAGGTGGTCTCGGCCGCGTTGGCATCGGCAAGGGTCACATCGCCGGAGACGACCGTCCAGCCGCTGAAGGTATAGCCGCTCTTGCTGCCGGCGGTGATGGTGACGGTGGCGCCCACCTCATACAGGCCGGAGCCACTGCCGTCCGTGACAATCACAGCGGGTTTCTCGCTGACAAAGACGGCATAGTTGGACAGGTGGTTGGTGGTGAAGGTGATGGTGCGGTTTTCTTCATCGCAGGTGGCGAACAGATAGGTGATGACGCCGTTGTCGGAGACGTGGCAGGCCACCACATACTTGCCGTTCACAATCTCGGGCACCTGGTCATAGGGGACGGTGATGGTCACGTCGCCGCCCAGCTCATGGAGCACATCCCGGCTTCCGTCGGGATGGGTGACAACGATGGAGACGTCCACCACCTTGGCCTCATTGGGGATGCTCTCCAGCGCCTCTTTCTGGGCCTCGGTCAGGTCCGCTTCGTCCACGCTCTTGAGGACCACGGAAATGGTATCCTCTCCGCTGGTGATCGCATCGGCCACCGTGTCCAGAACAGAATCGCTCATGGTGATGGAGGCATCCTCGGTGGAGACGGTCAGACCGTCGGCGTTTTCGCTCTTGCTCAGCTCGCTGACCAGGCTGCCGGGCAGCACCAGCTCATCCACACCGGATGCGCCGCCCAGGTCGATGGACACCGTTCCGTTGGCATTCCCGGCAATCTTGGCAATATCGTCTTCCGGAATGGTGATATGAGCGGTTCCGTCCTCCACATCCACCGCCACGTCCACGTTTTCCGTTCCGTCGCCGGTGTCCACGGTCACGCCCTGCTTGACCGTCAGTGTGCCCTCGGTGTAGTCCGCGGGATCTGCCGCCAGGTTGCTGCTTGCGGTCAGAGCCGCCCGGACGGAGTAGGTGCCGGCCTCAGAGGGAACGGTATCGGTCCACACCTCGTCCACCAGGTACTCCACGGAAATCACGGCCGTGTTGTCATAGGGGGTAACGGCAGCGGTGACAGCCGAGGTATGGCCCGCCAGCTGCTCCAGATTGCCCAGGGTGATGGTGTAGTCTTCCGCCCTGGAGACCGTCAGCGTGCCGTTTTCAAAGGTAATGTCGTAGTTTTTGGACGTCAGGCCGGAAACTGCGATGGGATACGCGCCCACAGCATCCAGGGCCTGATAGCCGCAGTCATATACGGCCTGGCCGGTGAGGACACTCTCATCTTCCTCATACTGCCAGCCTTCAGCTGTCCAGCCAAAGGCAGGGGCGGCCTGGCCATAGACCACGGCGGCATCGTCGGCACGGATGGTGAGCGGTGCCTTGTTGATGATCAGCTCGTAGCTGACGGAGGTCTGGGCGTATTTGCCGGGCACAGTGGCCGCCGTGACGGTGATGGTGGTGGTACCGGCGCCCTTGATGGTGACCCTGCCGCTGGCTGCATCCACCACCGCCACGCCGGGATCGGCGCTGGTATAGGTCAGCGCGCCGCCGCTCTCAGACAGGTTCTTGGCCTCGTTGTACACATCCTCCGAACCGTAGGTTCTTGTGACGGAGGACGCAGGAATCCAAAGCTCCTGCTTGGGCCACTTGGAGATGGTCTCGGTCTCGGTGGCGCCGCAGCGCTTGCAGGTGCGGGTCTGGGAGCCGTCCTCGGTTTCGGTGGCGGGCTTGGTGACCTCCCACTCGCCCCAGTCGTGGCCCAGAAGGTCTACATAGGCGTCCACATAGCTGTCATCACAGCGGGAACAGGTATGGGTGGTATAGCCCTGCTCGGTGCAGGTGGGCTGGGTGACAGTATCCTGATAGTCGTGGTTCAGGGCGGGAATCTCCTGAATCTCCTGGGCGCCGCAGCTGGTACAGGTGAGCGTCTGGGAGCCTGCCTCGGTACAGGTGGCCTCCTTGGTGACGTCCGGCTCACCCCAGACGTGCTGACCGGCCTTGCGGATCACCTGGTGACAGACAGAGCAGATATCGTCCTTGGTGCAGTCACTCTCCGTGGAGGTGTGTCCGGTGGCAGGGATTTCGGTCACGTCGGTCTTGGCGTCACAGCGGGTGCAGTGGTGGGACTTGGAACCGGCCTCGGTACAGGTGGGCTCCACATCCGTTGTCCAATCCTCGGAGAAGCTGTGGCCCAGCACGCTCAGGGTCATGGATTCGGTGTAATCGCATCTGGTGCACTTGCTCTCGGCGGTGCCGGTCTCCGTACAGGCGGCCTCCTTGGTGATGGTCCACTCCCCCATATCGTGGCCCAGAGCGGGAATCTCAACAGTCAGGGTGTCCTTGCAGCCTTCCACCGTACAGGTGTAGGTCATGACGCCCTTTTCCGTACAGGTGGCCTCCTTGGTCACAACGCCCTTGTCGTACTCATGGGTATGGGCGTCATCCAGGCTGTCCACCAGTTTGATTTCCACGGGAATCTCCGTGGTGCTGCCCGCGCCGGTGAACAGGAACACCCGCTTGAGCATGTACTCGATGCCGTCGGACAGGTCCAGTCCTTCGGCAAAGGTGATGGTAAAGGTACCGGCCAGAACCTCGGTGGGTTTGAACTCCTGGGCGCTGAGGGTAAAGCCGTTTTTCAGCGCACCGGTACCGGCGTCCGGCTGGAAGGGGCCCTTCAGGTCGTAGGAGGCCAGGACCTCGTCGATGGTATAGGCCTGGCGGAAGGTACCGCCGAACACCTCAAAGTTCACGTTGTAGAGGGACTTGCCGGACACATTGCGCAGTTCATAGCGCATCCGGTAGGGCTGACCGGTGACGGCAGTCCTTTCCGCCGTGATGGTCATCTTCATGGCGTCGCCGGCCAGAACGCTGATGGGGTCTCTGGTGGTGAAGCCAACCGCCATGGGCTCCTCAACGTCCTCGGAGGTACGGGTGCCGGTGACGGTTCCGCTCAGGGTGTAGTCGCCTTCGGTATCGCCCCGCACATACCAGTGGTGGACGGCCGCGCCGGAGGGGGCGATGTCGCCCAGCTCCACCGTGGCGGACTGCTGTCCCTCCATCATGTCGGCCAGGGACAGGCCGGCAGGCAGGTTCAGCTGGGCGGTGCAGTTCTCCACAGTCTCCATGGCGGAGGTGTTGGTCACCAGCAGCTGGACGTCGAACATCTCCTTGAGCCAGGTGACCCGGGAGGGTACAATCAGGAAGATATCCTTGGCCACGGGATAGAGGACGCCGTCCTCAAAGGGAGCCGGGTCGCCCTTGACCACCTGGCCGTCGTCGTTGTAGTAGTATTTCACCTCCACAAAGTCCAGAATCACCGTGCTCTCAAACACATGGCTGTTGCCGGGGGCGTTGGGGTCGATGCCGGCCGCCACCATGTCGTCATAGGTCATCTCCTTGACGGTGGTCTCCACCTGGAGAATATCCTCGGTGCTCATGGGGATGGTGAAGGTCTTTTTGTTCTCCGAGATGGCCAGATTGGGAATCCGGCGGGGCTGATAGCCGTCGGCCAGAACCATTACGCTGTAAGTACCGTCGGGCACATCCAGCTTGGCCACGCCCCGCTGGTCCGTGGTGGCCGATGCCTTCAGCGCGCCGTCCTGATAGAGGGCCACCGCGGCGCCGGAGATGGGGGCGATGGTATTGCTGTCCTCCACCGTAAAGGTCACGCGGCCCTCCACGAGATTCACCGTTCTGGTCTGGCCCATGGCATGGGCGCCCTCGCTGTCGGTGATACTCATGCGGACATTGTACTGTATGGGGAGATGGTCCGCGTCCACCGGCGCGGCCCATGTGACCGTGGCCCGGTCGCCGCTGTAATCCACCGTCAGGTCGCCGTTCTGCCAGATACCGGGGGTCTCGCCGCCGGTCTGATACTGAAGGGTCACCTGCTGCAGGGTGGGCGTGTATTCCTCCACGTCGGAGACCGCGGTCACCGTCAGAGGAATGGACATCACAGCGCCGCTTCCCCGGACCGTGTAGCTGCTCTGGAGATCGTCGGCAATGCTCAGCTCCGCGGTGCTGGTCTCTGCGGCGGGAGAGTTGACCGAGGTGTTGCCCGCCTTGTCCCGGGTCTGCACGGTAAAGGTGTATTTCGTTTTATGCTGCAGACCGGTGACCGTATAAGTGGTATTGTCGCCGGTCAGCTGCTCCACCAGTTCGCCGTTCATCAGGACATTGTAGCCCGCCACACCCATATTATCGGTACCTGCCGTCCAGCTCAGGGTCACGGTGGTGGTGGTGCGGCCGGTGACCGTCAGGGACTCCGGCGCGGTGGGCGGCTCCTGGTCGGCAGTGGAGACGGTCTTCTGGGACTTGTTGCCCGCCAGGTCCACCGCCTCAATGGTAAAGCGGTTGCCGTCGTCCGCCGACGCCGCCACATTGTAGGAGGTGGAGCCGGCCTCTGCCCTGCCCAGAGGAACGTCATTCTTGTAGATCTGGAAATAGTCCACATCCTTGTCGCTGCACGTCCAGTGGAGCACGGCGGCATTGTCCTCCAGGAAGGTGAAGGTCACATCGCTGACCGTGGGCGGGGTGGTATCCACCGTCAGATAGACCGTCCTGCTGCCCACGGCTCCGCTGTCGTCGGCCACGGTCAGGGTGTGGGACCCTTCAGAAAGGCCGGTCAGGCTTGCGCTGAAATAGCCGTACTCGTTGGTCTGCGCCGTGGCCAGCGTCTCGCCCTGCTCGGTGATTGTGACGCTGCCGTTGGGCGAGGCATAGCCAAAGAGCGTATAGCTGGTCTGGTTGATCAGGACGCCGCCATTGGCAAACTGGGGCAGAATCACATTGTCCGGATTGCCGAACACCAGAATCCGCTCCACCGGCTCGCCCATAACCACGCCCCGGTACGCTTCGTTATCTTGGTATTCGTTGCTCATGTCGACGGCAAACACCCGGATGGACTGGGTGTTCTCATAGTAAAAGCTGCCGCCATAGGACTGGGAATCCCAGAAGTCGGACCTGGGGTTGAAGGTCAGGCTGAATTCGTACCGCCCGTCCTCAGTGGGACCCACATAGCCCATCTGCTGGCTGGCATGCCTGCCGTCGGCGTCGTAGAAGGACACCCACAGCCGGGTAGCCGGCAGAGAGGTGGTGGCGGTGATGGTGTACTGGCTGTCCGCGGACTGAACGCCCTGGACGCGCTCGGGCACCCGGACATCGTAGTCCCTGGCAATACACAGCCACAGGTTGAAGGTGTAGGTCAGATTCTCGCTGTCGCCGCTCTTTCCGCTCTTGGAAAGCTCCACATACAGCGTGCGGGGGCCGTCCTCACCCTCAAAGGTATGTGCGTAGTAGCGGTTTGCAAAATAGGGTTGGAAGCGCTCTTCCGCCAGAGCCTCCCGGGTCTCGGCCCAGCGCAGATAGCCGTACGCGCCCATGTTGACGCCCTCGATCCGCACCTCCTCGGCGTGCATGACGGGATCGCCGCTGTCATCCCCCCAGGCGTCATCCTCATCGTTCAGGGTAATGATGGGGCTGGTCTCCGCCTGCACGGTGACGGTACTCCTGCCCAGGACCTTGCCGTCCATATAGACCCGCAGCTCATAGCTTCCCGCGGGACGATCGGCAAAGACGCCCTTGTTGAAGTACAGGTACTGGGTGCTGCCGTCCGCCTCGCCCTGGAGCGTCATGGGGAAGCCCTCCGGAGTCAGGCAGGTGTAGCCGCTGTACAGCTTGCCGGTGTACTCGGCGTCCACGGGCAGACAGGAGCCCATCAGATACCCGTTGGCCCCACTGTCCGATCCATACAGGCGCGGACTGCTCGTCTCATTTGGTTTGACGGAAATGCCCCCCGCAAGCTGCCTGCCGTCGAGATACGCCGTATAGGTTCCGGCGGTGACCGGCTTGTCCAGGGTGAGGGTCAGATCGTACTAATAGCTTCCGCTGTTCCACTCTGCGGTATAGCTTGCGACGGCAAAGGTGTCCGTGCCGTTGGAGAGGGTGATGGACTTGAGCGCCTCCAGATCGGCTCTTTCGATGTTCCTGAAGGATCTGCTGTTTACATAGAGCCGGCCCGCCACGGTATCCTTACCCGGCTTCAGCGCATGCCATTCAAAATATGCATGACTGCTGTTGCTCAGGTCCAGGGGCACCTTGTCCGCCGTATAGGTGAAGTCCTTGTCGTTGATAGGAGCCTCGGTACCGCTGCCGTCCCGGAACACAAGGGTATAGGCCGTGCCGGGCGTCAGTTTCCCGAAGTCCCCGGCGGTAAAGGTGTGGGCATAGACCAGCATGTCCTGAACTCCGCTGGGCTGGCCGGTGATGATCGGGCTGGTCAGCACGTCGGTATCGCCGTTTTTGAAGACGAACCGGCCGGTACCGCCGGAATTGAGGACCTCCGTGTAAATGGGGAACTCACCCAGGTTGGTCCATATGGTGTGAGCACCATAGTCTACCATAGGAATCGTATTCATGAGCCACAGTTCATCCGTCGTGTAGACCGTATTGAACTGGACGCCGTTGAGATAGAGATAATAGGTTCTCCGCACGGCCAGGCTGCCGGTGATATGCAGGGTGCCGGTGATGACGCCCTGTTCGCCATTTGACACGGTCTGCGTCAGCGCCTCACAGCGGCCCAGTACGGTTCCGTTGCTGTCCCGCAGCTCCAGCACGTCCCCGCTCCCCTTGTAGAAGGAGCAGCCGTTGTAGTACTCCAGCCGGAACGCCAGGTCCCTGGCGGTGGGTTTCATGGCGTAGGGATAAAAATAGACCGTCTCCTGGCGGAGGTTGGCGTAGGGATTTGTGAAGCTTTGCGGTGTGCTGCCGTACTCATCCCCGTCTGCATAGACCTTTACCCACAAAAGGCTCTCGTAGCCGGTCATGGGCACCACCATGCCGCCGGTTGTCAGCTGCAGCTCCACCGTCTGGGTGTCGCTTTCCGCCGTGAAGGTCTGGTCGGCGTACAGATTGGTCCCCTGGGAGTCGCTGCTGACCGCGACGCGATAGCCGGTACCCGCCGTCAGACAGGACAGCTCCACCGCCACACGGGCCGTCTGGGGGTCCAGAACCCGGAAGCCCTCAACGGAGGCCCTGGGGGCGGAGGCGCTGCTGGATGCGGCTCCTACGCCGTCCACCATCACCTTATCGCCGGTGTAGCGGATGGCCAGGCTGTATCTGGGGCCACTCTGGATGCTCTGCCCCTCGGCCACCTTCATCTGGGCACACAGATACCATTGGCTGCTCTCGTAATTGGCACTGATATCCCGGTATGTGCCCGTGGACTGGGCCACCACGGTGTCTCCGTCCATGAGGGAGAAGGTCAGGCCCTCCAGCTCCTCCTCCCGCTCGAATCCATAGACCGTCAGGCGGAGATCAAGCTCCTGGGCGCCGGTATACAGCTTGTCGAGGTATGCATCGGAAATCAGCAGCGCCCCGTCGCCCACAATCTCCATGGTGCCGGTGCAGGGGTAGGTCACATTTCCGGCCACCAGCTGGAGGGTGTAGCTTCCCGCCGGCAGCTCCGCAGCGTTATCAAAACGCGCTCCGGAAATGTAATAATGCTTCGTCTCATAATCGGAGTAATAGCTGGAGAGCGCCCTGCTGGAGGCCACGGCCGTGCCCTCCTCATCCAGCAGCTGAAGAATGCCGTTGGATTCCGGCTTCTCCGTCACATAGGATTCACCGTCAGGGGTTTTGATGAAGGCTCTTCCGTTGTAGGAAATAACCGCGCTGCCCGCATAGACATACTCGGAGCCTTCCTGATTTTCCACCAGGCCAAAGGCGGAGATTCCGCCCGCGCCCTGGGGCGCAGGGGCCTCCTCCCCCTCCTCAATGACCGGCAGGAACACTGTCTGCCCGGCTTCCGGCAGCGCCGCCGCCAGCGCTTGGGCGGGCAGCAGGCTCAGCAGCAGGCTCACGCTCAGCAGCAGGGCCCAAAGCCTTGTCCGTGTTCGTCTCATAACAGTTCTCCTCTCTTCCGGCAGACTGCCGGTGATGTTTCGCTCCCCCCATAGAACCATCCGCGGGGAGCGGCTGCCCGTTACCGCATCATGTACCGGTACAGGAAGGTCACAATCTGCGCACGGCTGCACACCAGGTCCGGGGAGAAGGTGGTGTCGCTGGTACCGGTGGTGATTTCCTCCGCCACGGCCCAGCCCACGGGATAGTGGTACGGCCCGTTGATCTCCACATCCTGGAAGTGGTTCGAGCCGTGTCTGGGCTTGCCCTCCAGGGTCCACAGGTAGATTACGGTGCTCAGACGGGTGCAGGGGGTGTCTCCGCCGAAGGTGTCGCCCTCCACCAGGCCCTTCTCGCAGGCCCACACCGCGGCGTCACGGTACCACGCGTCGTCAGGCACGTCCTTGTAGGTGAGCTCCGCGCCGGACGCCGGGGAACCGGCCGCACGCCAGAAGAAGGTGATAATCTCGGCGGTGGTGCAGGGGGTGTCCGGAGAGAAGGTGGTGGCGCTGGTGCCGGTGGTGATCCCCTTCTCCACCGCCCACTTCACGGTGTCCGCATACCACGCGCCGTCGGGCACGTCGGAAAATTTGACGCCGCCCCCAGTGGTCAGGTCCTTCACCCGGAAAAACACGTCGGCCGCGTCCCGGTCCGGCGTGAGACGATAGAGCTCAGCGGGGCGATCGGCAAAGGTCTTTACAGTCCACTTGAAGCCGCCCTGAACGCCCAGCCCCTCCTGCTTGTAGGAGCCGTCGGCCTGCAGACGGTAGGGCATAAACTTGCTCACGGCGCTGTGCGTGTACACCACGGTGTCGGCGGTGTTGAACAGGGTGTAGACCGTGGCCGTGATCTCTTCCTTGACGGTCTCCCCGCTCTCGTAGTCCGTGTAGGTGAGCTGCAGGGTCTCCTCCTCCTGGGCGTAGACGCCGATGAACTTCACATTCCCCAAATCCACCGTGTCCGTGTCAATCTCGCCGGCAAACGCACCCGTCGCCAGCACACCGGCCGCCAGCACGGCGGCCAGCAGAAGAGACAGAATTTTCTTCCCGTATTTCATAGACAAACTTCCTTTCTCCAACAATTCTGCCGTAGCGCTGTCCGAATGGGGCCTCCTTTCCGGGAGATGGCTCCGCAGCACGGCAGGGACTGCGGGATGTGTCTCCGTAATTCGTCCAACTTAAACACAGCCTCCAAGGCCCTGTCAATGATGTAAGTTTTAACCAAAGCAAAAAATATTCCGTAAATCCCACTTGGTTAAAACTTACTTCGTTGACAGATTGCTTTGTACATGGTACGTTTTCCAAAAAAGGGGGGGATTTGCGTGGATTTTACCGGAGCCTGTTGCCCGAAGGCCCTTGCCCGGTTCCTGATCCCGCTGATGGCGGCGGAGCTCTTCCAGCAGGTCTACGGCCTGATCAACACCGCCGTGGTCAGCTATGCCCTGGACGATACGGCTCTGGCGGTCATGGGGGCCTGCGGCGGCCTGCTGACCATTCGGGGCAAGGTGCTGGCCGGGATGTTTTACGGGTTCGGCATCTGCCTGGGCACGGCCGTAGGCAGCGGGGACCCCAAACGTCTCCCCGCCGCCTTCTCCGCCGCCCTGCGGTATACGCTGATTCTCTCCGGCCTGGGCCTGCTGGCCGCGCTGGGGGTAAATGGCCTGATGGCCCTGGGCAATCTCCCGCCCCAGCTGCGCCCCGCGGCGGCGCCCTACCTGATTCTCTCCTTTGCCGGAGCGGGGGCCACCGCCGCCAAGCTGCTGCTGATGGTGCTCCTCCAGGCGGTGGGAGACACGGGCTATTTCAGCGCACTGGCCGTCCTGGGCGCGGTGACCAACACGGCGCTGGTGGTACTGTTCATCGGCGTGTGGAAGGGCGGCGTGGCCTGGGCGGCGCTGGCCACGGTGCTGACCAACGCCCTGCTGGCCCTGCTTTTGCTGCGGTACGTCCGGCGGAACCGGCCCCGGCTGCTGCGGACTGTGGGTCCCCGTGAAATTCCGGGTACGGTGTGGCGGGGTCTGCTGCAAAACGGCGGCGCCAAAACCGTCTACTTCTTCCTCAGCGCGTTGGGCGCCCTGGTGCTCCAGCGGGCGGTGAACACCCTGTCTCCCCGGCTGATTGCCGCCCAGGCCATCGCCCTCTCCCTGCAGGCGGTCCTCATCGCGCCCCAGGGGGAGCTGGGCACCGCCTCCGGCGTGATCACCGGCCAGAATGTGGGTGCGGGCAACCGGGAAAATATCCTGGCCTGCCACCGGCGGTTGGTCCGGCTCTTTGTGATTCTGGGCCTGGCAGCGGCAGCCCTGGTCTGGATTGCGGGTCGCCCCCTTGTGGGGCTGGTGGCCGGACCGGGACAGCCTTCCGAAGTGACAGAGGCATCCCTCTTGTGGCTCCGCCTCACCGTGCTGGTGTTTCCGGTGAGCTTCGCCATTCTCTACCGCAACGCCCTGCAGGCCATGGGTCGGTATGGCGGCGTGGTGGCCCTGGGCGGTATGGAGGTGCTGTGCAGCGCCGCTGCCGCCTGGCTTCTCATTCCCGCCTTCGGCTATATGGGCGGAGCGCTGGGCGTGGTGCTGAGCTGGGGGGCCTCCGCCCTTCTGGGCAGCGCGTTGTTTCGGCGTACCCTGAGAGGAGGCGATTGGAATGCACGCTGATACGGTCCGGCCGGACGGCCTGAGCACGGAGCAGCTGCTGACGCCTCAGGAGGGGTTGGCCCTGGGGCTGGACCGGGAGCTGATTTGGAGCTGGAACCAAATCGTGCTGCAAAGCCGGTATCCCGATACACCTCCGGGGTTTTCCGGTCCGGAAGAACAGCAGCGGGCCGTGGCACTCTGGGAGGAGCAGTACGCCGCCTATCGGAGGACCCATGAGCATGCGCTCTTCCCCAGGCCCATTCTTCCGCCGGAACAATTTGTGGGCCGTGAGGAGGAGCTGGCGGCCATCCACCGGCAGCTGAGCGGCGGAAGCGGGCCCGGCCGGGTGCTGCTTCACGGCATGGGCGGTCTGGGCAAGACCACCCTGGCCCGTGCTTACGCCGCCCGGTTTGCCGGGGCCTACGGCACCGTTGTGTGGCTGAATGTCCGACAGGACCTGACCCACACCTTCTGCGACGACGGAGAGCTGAACATCCGGAACCTGTCCTGGAATTCCGGGCAGTACGCGGATCAGGCCCAGTACTTCAAGAAAAAGTGGAAGGTGTTCACCGGGCTTTTGGAAAACCGGCGGGTGCTGCTGATTCTGGACGATGTGAACCAGCTGAAGGACCGGGTTTTCCCCCTGCTGTGGCAGCTGCCCTGCGCCCTGCTGATGACCGGGCGGGTGTGCGGAGCGGACTGGCCGGTGGCGGTGCACCGCCTGCCCCCGCTGGACCGGAGGTACTGGCGGGATTTTTACCGCTGCTGCGGCCAGAGCCCTCTGACCCCCGGCGAAATCCAGCGTCTGGACGCATTCTGCGCCGGAGTGCAGGGCAATCCCCTTCTGATGCGTCTGGCCCTGTGCAGCCCGGACCAGCCGCCGGCGCTGGGCGCCGGAAAGGACGACCTGACCCGATACTTTATCCGCAGGCCCCTGATGAGCCAGACCGATATCCGCGTCCTCCGCTGTCTGGCGCTGCTGCCGGCGGGCGGCATGGAGACCGGGCGCTTTCTCCGGGCGTCAGGGCTGAAAGCGGCCGCACTGGAGCGTCTTTGCGCCATGTCGCTGGTGTGGGTGCGGCAGCAGGACGGACAATCCCTGTGCGGGCTCCATCCGGTGATTGCGGAGAGCGTCCGGCGCTGCTACCCCCCTGCCCCGGAGAACTGCCGCCGATTTCTCCGGGGGATGCAGGAGGAATACGCCCACATCTGGGACGAACCCTATGGTGAGGTGGTCAAAGCCGTGCCCGTCTGCTTTTCACTGCTGGACGCCTGGCCCACGCCCCGTGCCTGGCTGGCCGACAGCTACGATACCTTCGCCACCGTTTTATGGATCGGAGGATATTTCGGGGAGTCCCTGCAATACATGCTCCGGCTCTACCAAAGCTGTGAGGAGCATTACGGGGCGGTGCATCAGGTCACCGGCAGCATTGCCATGCGGGTGGGGGCGGTGTACCACAACAGCATGCAGTTTTCCAGCGCCAAGGCCTGGTATCAAAAGGCTCTGGAGATTCTGCGGAAGTGCAGGCCCTACAACGCCCTCTACTTCTACCGGCTGGCCCAGGCGGCCCACAAAATGTGCCGCAATGACCGCCATGAGGGCAGGTATGTTTCGGCATTGGCCTACTGCCGGGAGGCTCTGGAGGCCTTTGGGCGGTATGAGAATCTGGTGGGGCACCTCCCCCTTCCGCACCGCAAAACCGGCTATTTTCTCCATCTGGAGCAGGCCAAGCTGTTGGCTTGCCGGAGGCAATACCGGCAGGCGCTGGAGGTGTGCCGTCAGCTGCGGGAGGACTTCTGCACGGAACCCTTCGGGGAGCAGCGGCATTTCAGCGTGGAGCTGGACCTGCTGCGCGCTGAAATTCTGCTCAGGCAGGGAGAGGTTCCGGGGGCAATGGAGCTGGCCCGGAGCTGCACGGAGGTCACCCAGGCCATGCGGGGAGAAGCCGCCAAGGAGACCCTGAGCTGCCAGGAGGTTCTGGCGGACGCCTGGGCTGCTGCCGGAGAAGCGGAGGCTGCCCGGACGCTGTACCGTCAGATTCTCCACAAGCTGACCCAGTACTATCCCCGCCAGACCCAGTGGTATGAGACGCTCCGCGAGAAGGAAGCGGCGCTTTGAGCCGGGAGGATCAGGATGGAACAGTACCAAAAGGAAACCCTGGACTGGCTGGAGAACACTCTGGCCCTCTGCACCGAGCCCGGGTGGGAGTCCCGTGAGACCGCATGGATTCGGGAACGATTTGAGGATGTGGCCCGGTCTCAAAGCTTAAGCGGACGGGGCGCGCTGGACCGGCTGGTATTTGAGCGGCTGTACGGACGGCAGCCGGAGAAGAGCACGGAGCAGCTGGCCGTGCGATACTGGCGCACCGGACGGCACAAGCCCCAGAGCCGGGAGCAGTGTCTGGCGCTGGGGCGGGCGCTGGCGCTGAATCCGGCAGATGAAGCCTTCCTCCTGAAGGGGTACTACGACAGCGCCGACATGGTGTTTGATGCTGCGGATTATGAAGACCCGGTCTACTGCCGGCGGAGGCGGTATCTGGAGGATTTGGAGGCCCAATATCTGGCCATGGTTCATCCGCTGGAGCTGGAATGTCTGAATATTCCCTGGGAAAAATCCGGGGAATATCTGCGCCACTGCTATGTCCAGGACGCCAGACAGTATGTGGACACCAAAAACAAATTGGATGAGACCAGCCATCTCAACAGCGCAAACTACGTCAACGAGTTTCAGCGGCTTCGCTTTCTGCTGGGTGAAATCCCCAGAAAAACAATGCTGCGCCACCTGTTTTTGCTGTCCGCCCCGTTTGTCTCTCCGTCCATCCTCGACCGGGGCCTGACAACGCTGGGATATCTCCCCCTGGATGAGCGGCATGAGAGCCGTTTTGGCGAGCGGACGGATTTTCTGGTTCTGAGCCTGTTGGAGCGGTATCAGCAGGAGTGCGCGGGAAAGCCCCCCTCCGGCTGCCACGCGTGGCTCCGCCGCACCTGCCGCCTCATGGACACATTCCTGCTCCACTGCGGACACCCGGAATTGCGATTTCTGCATTTCAAAACCCTGGATGGAGAAAAGAAAAAGGCAAGGCAGTAGGCCCTGTTTGACGCAGCAGCATCTGCCTTTGTTCACAGCGTACTGAAGCACTCTAAAAACGAAGGAGGGTACCTTGCGGTACCCTCCTTCGTTTTACCTTCTATCATTCCTCTGACTACATTTTATGCACTATTTGAATGTCTGCGGCAAGCCCGCAAAAGGGTGCACACCTTGCCACCCCCGCTAATTTGAGCTATACTATGGATGTTAACTGCCTTAGAATTACAAATACACACTTGATTATCATGTTCATAGAAAGCTGATGAGGGGTCACTATGACAGATGCATTGTCTTTTGTGCTGTTGGGTATTTGTGCGGTTTCTCTCATTGCGTGTTTTGTACTTGTCAATCATATATTACAGGCACTTTCTAAAAAGGAAACACGCAAAGTAGAAAGAATGTGCGGCAGACTCACGTTGAGCCTCGTTTGCGGCGGGCTGTCATTATCGTCATATGTGGTTTTAGACGCTCTGAAGGAAGTCCTTCATCTTACGATTGGTCTCATACTTCTTAAAATTGTGGGAGCCATCGGGCCATTTGCGATTGGCGGCGGGTGTGCAGTTTATATGTTTTATAAAGCCGCAAAAAAGTAAGTGCATAAAAGCGGAACGAGATTTCATAAATTCATTTAAAAAAGGCGCCGCCCAACCGGATTACGGGCGGCGTCTTCATATATCCCGGCAAGAAAGCGGGCTGCTCCCTTGAGTCCGCCGGGCAGCTGAGTTATATTCTCTGTTTCAATTTCAAAAAAGAAAAAGACCTGAAATCTTACGATTTCAGGCCTTTTTTGGTGGAGATAAGCGGGATCGAACCGCTGACCTCTTGAATGCCATTCAAGCGCTCTCCCAGCTGAGCTATACCCCCATATTGCTGTCATCTTGTGACGACTTGTACATTATAGCAGGCCATCTCTCTGCTGTCAACTGAAAATTTAAAATTTCCCTATTTTTCTCTCGGGCAATCCGCTGTGACAGCTGCTGCCCAGCGGCGCAGCACAATTTCCGGCGGCTGCAGTACGGCGTTTCTCTCCCGCTTCCCTTTTTATATGATATAATGTTCTGGGAATGCAGGAAACCCGACACCATAAGCCCGGCATTTGATATGCTCCGGGCCGTGCGTCAGAAAGGAGCGCCTATCGTGTACAAACGTTTTCTCTCATTGCTGCTGTGTATGTGTCTGGCCGCTGCCATGTTCCCGGCTGTCTCCCAGGCGGCGGAGACACCCTCTTCCGTCTTTGCCGGCGGCTCCGGCACTGCGGAGGACCCCTATCAAATCGCCACGGTGGAACAGCTATGGCAATTTGCGTCCCTGGTCAATAGCGGGGATGAGGCCTATCGTTCTGCCTCCTACCGCCTGACCGCCGATCTGGATCTGGGCGAAGAGCTGTGGACGCCCATCGGTATGGACGATGCGCACAGCTTCCGCGGCACCTTTGACGGCGGCTTTCACTTTATCACCGGAGTAAAGGTTGACCTTCCCGCGCTTATTGAACCCGGTGTGGGTTCCTCAGCCGCTTTTTTCGGCACTGTGGAGGGGGGCGTTGTGGAAAACCTGTATGTCATCGGTGAAATTAAAGCATTCAATGCGTCGGGACTGGTGTATACTCTGTGCGACGGCTCAGTGCTCCGGAACTGTACCTTTAGCGGCGGGGTTAGCGCTGCGTGGATAGACGGCCGCAATCTTGGCTATACCTGCGCTCTGGTCACCACCAATTCAGATAGCCTAATTGCAAACTGTTATGTCACATCTGCCGACATTCTCAACGGCGGATTTTTCGGCGGAAATCGGGACGGCTCCAAAGCCAGGGCAGAAAACTGTTATACATCCAATCTTTATCCCACATTTGCCGCCCAACAAACCGACATTGAGCACTGCTTCTCCTTCATATTTCCAGAATGGCTGCCATCTGAAAGTACTGATATCTTTTCCCCTGATGCATACGAGAATGGCTGTGGTTTGTTTACCGGCTTGGACGGCGCCCTTTACAAAGCGGACGGGACTCCCCTAACCGAGGAAGGCACGCTGCTGGAGGCCCTCAACGCCTGGGTGGACAGCCACCCGGATGAGGGGTATGTCAGGTGGACACAGCTTCCAGGCAGCTACCCCCAGTTCAGCCCCTCGCCATACTATGTCTCGCTCTCCACGGAGACAGGCGCATATATCGCCCGGGGCACAGAGGGGGAGTTCACTCCTATAGATGACTCTGGCGGCGATATCATCGACTACAATTACAATGTCACCAGTTTTCCCCTTCTGGAGACAGAGAGCCGCACCGTGTATATCCACACCCACCCGGGATACCGGCTCTACGATGTACTGGTGGACGGCGTCAGCGTTGGCCCGGTCACCCAGTACACCTTCCCGCCAGCCACGGAAAACCACACCCTGAAAGCCCGCTTTGTCCTGGAGGGCTCCCTGTCCAACTTCACCATGGATCAGCCCTACTCCGGATACCGGGATATTGACGAAAGCCTGTGGTACGGCACGGGACAGGAGGGCTCTGTCCGGGATGCCACCGCGCTGGGTCTCTTTGCCGGAAACGGACAGGGTGATTTCCTCCCCGACGCCAACCTGACGCTGGCCGAGGTGGTAAAGCTGGCCGCCGTCATCCGCTCCACCTACCGCGCCGACCAGTACACCTTTGATCAGACCTCGGGCGAGCACTGGTGGGACACCTATGTGGCCTACGCGCTGGATGCAGGCATCCTCGAACCCGATGAATTTACCGACTTCTCCCGCCCGGCCACCCGGGGCGAGATGGCGGCCATTCTGTACCCCGCGCTGCCTGACTATGAAATGTATTCGGACCTTTATATTTCTCCGCCTGACGTGGAAGATTACGCATCAGCCTTTGCCCGCGCAACACCCCATGCCTACGAGATCATCAAACTCTACAGTCTGGGCATTGTCCAGGGCTGCGATGCGCAAGGCAACTATCACCCAGACTGGAACATCACCCGGGCGGAGGCCGCCGCTGTTGTGGTCCGTCTGACGCTGCCCGACCGGCGGCTTCCTGCGCCGGTGTCCCAGGACGAGGCGAATACTTCGGCTGACCGGGAGGTAAGCTGAGCTGAGACCGACGTATTCATGTGCATCCCGGGCAGTCCGTATTACGGCGCCGACCAGCCAGCGGACCTTCTTCGGGATGAAGAGGCCCACGACAAGCTCACGGTCAGCTACGAACGGCGTCCCCAGGCATGGGTCGCCCATGACCCAGGCCCGCTGCGCCGTGCCTGAGATGCGCTTTGGGTATGATTCCTGCGGTCTCGTGGACGTCATCCTGCTGGACGCCCAGGAGCTGCCCGAGGGGAGTGCCAACCTTATTGTATACGACTGGGACACCCGGCAGATTGCCGCCTGTCTGCCCCTTGAAACGCTGTCCCACCAGCGGTTCTATGTGGACCCCGCCCACACCTACGGCCTGTTCCTCACTCACAACGGCGCGGCGGATTCGGCCGCAGTCAGGCTGGAAGTGAGCCTCGGCTGAAACAGCAAACGGGCTGGATTCCGGATACTCCGGAATCCAGCCCGTTTTTCTGTTATCTGGGCGGGTTGTAGAGGTAATACCGCCCGTCTGTCTTCAGCAGCACCGCGGCGCTGTCCGCCGTACCCCATGCCCCTTCCAGGTCCAGCTCCGGAAACACCTGGGCGCCGCCCTTGCCGAAGAGGCTGACTTCTCCGCCCGCTGTGCGCACCGCTGTGGCGCCGTACAGTGCGTATTCCGACCGCTCCCCCGGCAGAGGCGCCGGTGGAGCCACCAAGGATATCAGCATGGTCTGGGCCGTCCCGTCCTCTCCTGTCCGGACACCCAGGGCATACCCCTGGATGGTAAGCGGTGTAAGCGCCGTCCAGCCGGAGCCTATGGTGCCGCCCTTCCCGTGGGCATCCACCGTGGTAAAGGTCCCGTCGGACTGCTGCACCACTGCCTGAATATGGTTGAACGGATACACCGCCTGATACTGGCACGAGATGGTATTCTGGAAGAACTGGTCGATAAATCCCCAGCCATCCTTGGTGCGCACCGCCGCATGGGTGCCCACAAAGGGCCCCACATCCAGGTATTCCCCGCCGAACAGGCTGCCGTCACCTATGCTGAGGAGGTAATGGCGGCCGTCCTTGGCCAACAGCAGCCAGCCACACCCCATGGAACAGTCCGCGATGGTACCGCCAAAGCTGTCCAGGGTATTGAGGGTCTCACCGAGGGTGTTGAGCACCGTGATGGGGCCGCCCGCCTCCTCCTGTACGGCGGCCTGACCGATACAGAAATCGGTTCCTGCGGCCCAGGGCGTCTGGCGGAAGGGCTGCCCCTCCGCCGTATAGTACATGACGCCGCCGGCGCCCTCGTGGCGGAACACGCCGCCCTCCTTCTGCCAGGTCACCGTCCCCGGCGGAGCGGAGAAGATCCGCCGCCCCGTCAGGTCATAGACGGCCATGCCGTCCGCCTCCGACGCAAACACATAGGTCCCGTCAAAGCCCGTGACGGCCATGCCGTCCAGAGCAGGCTGCGGGTTCAGGACCTGCGTCATGGAGGTGTAGATGCTGCCCCACAGGGAAAACCAGCGGACATACATCCCCAGCTCCCCAGCTGCGCCCAGCGCAAGGCCCTGGTCATCCAGAGACAGGATATCCACCGCGGTGATACCCGGAATTTCTTTCTCCAGCCTGCCGTACAGCTCGGTCCGTCCGCCGGTCCGGTACACCACCCAGAGCACGGCTGTGCCGTCCGCCTCTATCCCCTGTATAGCCGCGGCACTTTCGCTCTCCACCATCTTCGTCAGGCTGAAATCGCCCTCTGCCGGAAACAGGATGCGCTCCAGCTCCTCTTCATAGGGCACCAGCCCGATTTCCCGGGTGTACACCTCCCTTGCCAGCCGCAGGAAGATGAGGATGGCCTGTTCCCGGGTCAGATGGCTCTGGGGCAGGAAATTTCCGTAGTTGTCCCCTTCCATGACGGCCTGATACCTCAGCCAGCCGATGGCTTCCGCCGCCCAGTCGGGGAACTGATCTGCATCCCCATAGGCCGGACCGCTGCCGGGTTCCGTCAGAGCGGTCTGACCGGAATAGGCCAGGTAGGTGCGTGCCACCATGGCCGCCGCCTCCTGACGGGTGATGAGCCCATCCGGGTCAAAGGTGCCGTCTCCCCGCCCCTGGACAATCCCCAGGGCAGAGGCCGCGGTCCCCCAGGGCGCGGCGTCGGAGAACTCTGTCGGGACAGCACCGGCCGGATTTCCCTCCTTATCCCGATAGTAGCGCCGGTAGTCCTCCAGAAACTGCTCCGGGCTCCCCACATAGCGAAGCTGTGCCATACACAGCCGGACAGCCAGCTGGGCAAACTCCTCCCGGGTGATGTCCTGCTGGTAGTTCGACTGGAGCTCCTCCGGCACAAAGCCGATGGATATGGCCTCCTTTACCTCAGCTTCCGCCCAGGCGGACGGCGCGGACGCCCCCGCTGCCGTTACAGGCAAGGCCGCGATGCAGAGCAGCAGACACAGAAAGCAGGCGATACAGCGTTTCATCGTATAACCCCCCGTCACTCTATTGGTATCCAGCGTCAACAGATGGCATCAAATCTCTTGTTTTTTGCACTTACAGTATATCAAACATGTAAAATTGCTGCAATACAGACTCAGAGGGCTGCTGCAGCAAAAAGCTGCTCTCTGAAAGGCATTTACATACAAATCCCCAGTGTGGTAAGATATATGTTCAGCAAGGGAAAACGTTTCTGCAGCTTGTAACCTTCCGTATATTGTTGCTGCGTTATCCCGAGGGCGGGCCCTCAAAAACATTTTCAAGTAAGGAGAGAGGATTCATGAAAAGAAAGATTGCCAGTCTTTTGCTGGCGGGAGCCATGACGGTCAATATTGCCGCAGCCAGTACAGCCGCTCACGCCGCAGCATTTACCGACGTGCCCGATGACGCCTGGTACTCCCAGGCCGTGGACTACGCCGTGAGCCACGGAATGTTTTCGGGCACCGGGGCCGGCACCTTCTCGCCCTCAACGCCTATGACCCGCGGCATGATTGTGGTGGTTTTAAGCAACGTGGCGAAGGCGGACGTATCCTCGGCCAAGGACGCCAGCTTCAGCGATGTGCAGCCCTCTGACTGGTATGCGGACGCCATTGACTGGGCCTATGAGCAGGGGTATGTTTCCGGCACCGGCGCGAATACCTTCAGCCCCAATTCTGTTGTGACTCGTGCTCAAATCGCGGTTATCCTCTCCAATTACCTCCACAGCATCAACGCAGACCTCGAAGAGGATGGGAATTCTGCGGCATTCAATGATATTGCGGCAATCCCTTCCTGGGCGCTGGAAGGCGTCAAGTATATGCAGGCCATTGGCCTGATGGCGGGCGACTCTGCAGGCAATTTTAATCCCAACAAGGAGCTGACCCGAGCAGAGGCGGCAACTGTTTTTATGCGCATGGACCAGAAGCTGAACGGAGGCGATTCTTCTGACAGCTCCTCCAGCGGCCAGAGTGGAACGGAGCTTACCCTCCCCGGCGGCATTGTCGTGAAGGATGAACCCATTTCCGTCAAGGAGGCGTTCGAAACGATTGCTCCCGGCGTCAATGATACTCAGGTCCGCCCGGGCAAAAGTTCCAAAGGGTTAATTCCGGCCGGCACGGAGATGGCTGTCGGGGATGACGTGGTAGAGCAGCAGGTCTATGTGGACCTGGGCAACGGTATCATCGGTGTGATGACCACCACATTCAACCCCAAGATGACTGTGCGCAGCACCACTCTGGAAATCAATTTGTTCCCCGGTGATACATTTTCGCTGAACTCTGAGGACTGCGGCTTTGTTAAAATTGGAAAGTGGAAATCTTTCCAGAGCGATATTGCGGCTGTCACTAATATCGATGATCACCGTGCCAACATCACCGCCAAGAAATCCGGCGGTGCTGCTGTGGTCTATGACAACAGCACCGATGCTGATAGCGAAATGATTTTTTCCGTGCAGATCAGGGTCTTTGAGCGGCGCCCTGCCGAAGGCGAAACCGCTAATTTCCGTCTGGATACCGACAACGAGCCAGTCTACTACGTGTCTCCCAGCCCGGAGTATTACCGCCTGGCACAGGTTTGGTATACCGACAAAGGCACCAAATTCACCAGCAAGGATTCTGCCCACTATACGAGCAATGGCCTTGACGTTATCGGCAACATCTACGTCTATCCTGATGCCGATGCAAACATCGCCAAAAGCGATATCACTGCCCAAGGGTATGTAAAGCCGGAATGCATCACGAAGTATTACTTGATTTCTACATCGGAAACGGACACTCGTTACCTTGCAGTCGGTGACTACCTCACGCTGGGTTTCTATGTTATGAACTCCGCTGCTGAGAATACTGTTGTTACGGTATATATCACCAGTTTGGAAGCCGGCCTTACCGAGACCATGGATATCGCAATTCGATACGCTGGATAACGAAAGAAAGGAGCTGCCTCCCACAAGAGGCAGCTCCTTGTCTATCTTCGTACCGGACAAGATGATATATACGGTTTTCCCCCTCCGATATCGCTAAGATGCAGGACAGGGGATATGAAAACGGTTTTAATGCCCCCCTATTACCCCATACTCGGGGAGACATACATCTTTAAATCACATGGTCTCTGCGCAATGTGGAGATTTCCTCCGTATCATAGCCCAACTGAGCTAAAATTTTATCGGTGTCCTCTCCCAAACAGGGCGCACACTTGTACATTTTAGGTGGGGTCTCCGACATATGTATGGGCAGATTGGTGACCTTCAGGCTGCCCAGCCTGGGATGTTCCACGTCCACAAACATATTTCGTTCCTTGTTGAAGTGAGGGTGCTCTACCACCTGCTTTACATTATAGATCTCTCCTGCAGGCAGCCTCGCGTCAAGGAACTTAGACAGCAGTTCCTCCACAGTATACTTTCGCGTCTCCTGGTCGATGGTGCGGTCAAGCAAGTCTCTGTTTCTGGTTCTGGCGGCCACATCGGAAAATTCCTCCCGCTCCAGCCACTGAGGACAGCCCAGCACCTTGGCCAGCCGTTCCCACTCGCTGTTTCGTCCTGCCAGCAGCATAATCTTCCCATCTTTGCAGTGGTATGCGTTTCCTGGCGCGTTGGCCGCAAAACCGTTGCCCAAAGGTCCGGGAATCCGCCCTTCGGTCAGATAGATCTGATTTATACCGGTCATAGCGGAAATGCACGAATCCGCCAGCGCGATGTCAATCCATTGACCTTTTCCGCATTGCTCCCGGTATCTCAGTGCTGCGAGAACGGCAAAAGCTGCGTTCTGTCCAGCAAGCACGTCTGCAATAGATGCGCCGCACCTGACGGGCTCCCCATCGGGCTCTCCGGTAATGCTGGTTATTCCGCTCATGGCCTGAGCAATCGGATCAAAGGCAGCCCGATCCGCCAGTTGTCCGGACTGTCCATAGCCGGATATGGAGACGTAAATGAGACCTGGATTTATTTTTGCAGCCGCTTCATAAGAAAAACCCAGCCGCTTCATTACGCCGGGCCGAAAATTTTCTACCAGGACGTCAGCTTTTTCTATCAGCTTTGCAAGAATACGCTTTCCCTCTTCATGCTTCAGGTTTAGCGTCAGGCTATACTTACTGCAGTTATAATTGATATAGTATGTGCTCTCTCCGTCCTTTTTGGGCATGCTTTCCCGGGAAATATCTCCTCCTCCGGGCTCCTCAATTTTAATAACATGGGCGCCCAGATTGGCAAGCATCATGGCACAGTAAGGGGCGGCCACCATGCGCCCCAAATCCAAAACATTAAGCCCCTCCAGCGCCCCTCTGGGGACGTCCGGTAAAATGTCTTTCATCTTGCCACCGCCTCTCACATAAAGAGCCATACATATCCGTGGACAATGACCGCAACAATCAAAATGGTAAGAATCATGCGCTCCACGTAGACAATAAACAGGTCTTTTGCGGTATATTTCACCGCAGAGTTGAAAAATACCGGCATGGTCAGCGGAATGCTGATAATGCCCAGAACCGGCATTGCGCACAGAACCACCTTGGAGGCCAGAGCTCCTGCTGTTCCTGCATATACCGCCGGAAGAGAGGGCACGAGAAGCGCCGAGGCGGCTCCTTTCCCCACTGTCAGAGGGTCTGCCAGCCCAGCCAGGAGGGCAAATGGATAAAACAAATACCCCAGAATGTCCAGCAGCGGAGTGTAGTAATTCAGCACCAGTCCCACCACTACCATGCCGCAGGTGCTGGCCATAATATTGCCCAGCAGCTTGCCGGAGGTCTTCAGCATTCCAAGGCACTCTTTCCCCAAATGCTCCATAGATTCCGCCCGTTCATATCCCGCCAACAGCATTCTCTTGATGAGTATTCCGCCCTTCTTCCCCTCCGTCTCCTGTACATATTCCATACCGTTGTAGGTGCTCTCAGGTATTTTACTGGTGGGATAAATGCGCACCTGCAGAATTGCAATTACGGCCAGACCCAGAAGGCACGCAAAGAGATACAGTCCCCAGTAGTCCGAGATTCCGCCCAGATCGCTGAGAATTACCATAAAGGAGATGGCTGTGGTGGCAAATCCGGTTCCCATCAGAAACGCCTCCTTATAGGTAAAGCGTCCGTCTTTATAGAGGTTGTCCACCACCACGATTCCGACCGGTGCAGAGCCGAAAAAGGCGGAAACTGTGATAACCGCCGCTCTGCCCGGCAGCTTGAAGACCGGACGGAGCAGGGGGCGAAGCGCAACACCTACAAATTCCAGCAGGCCGGAGTTAAGCAAAAACGGCATAAACAAGGGTGAAATCCCGGTATAAAGCAGGGTGGGATAGAGTACCTGGTCCATAATGAATGGCATAAACCGCTCGTCCGCAAGGAAGTCCGGGGCGGCTCCAAAGATATACAGAGTCATGCACACAATGCCCAGCAGAGAGAGTGCGCTCATCAGGATATTGAAAAACCCTTTAAACCTCTTTTTGCGTTCTTTGAAGATTAAAATTACGCCCCATACAGCAAATGCATAGATAATATAGTCTGCGGCGGAACCCAGCAATGCCGTAATCCGGTTGCCAATGTGGACAAGGCCAATCTGGCTTACGCCGTCAATGGAAATCGGAACAACAAAGATTAGAATACCTATGCAGCTGAACAGCCAAAATTTTGCTTTTGTCCATACTTTGTAGTCCTTCAGTTCTCTCTGATTGCCTACCATAAAACTCCTCCATGGCAGTTGCGGGTCACTCGCTTCCATATCGGATATTGTTCTCCATCCATATTAAATAGGCCGTATGGAGCACATAATTCCCGTATGCCGTAAGGAAATCAAGCCCCGTAACGTCTTTTACCTTTTGCAGGCGATACCTGAGCGTACTGATATGAATATGCAGGTCGTTGGCGGCCACCTTCAGGGAGCGTACGCGGAAAAGCACATCAAGGGTCTCCCACAGTCCGCTCTCATATAGACGGTCCCGCTCGCTGATCGGCTCCACAACATTCTGACAGAGCCAGTTGTACTCCTGGGTACCCTGCGCCTGATGGAGGAGACCCTGGACCAAAAATGCCGCATAGTCGTAAATATGCTTTTCTGGCCTGTATATTCTTCCGTGCTCAATTGCGGCCTGGGCCTGAAGAAAGCTCCTTGTTATCTCACAGGGATCCTCCTGTACCAGGCTCAATCCAATGTCAAAAAAGTGCTCGTCCGACGAGAGATATTGGTTCCTGAATGCGATCATCCGGTCTGCCAGCACTCCGCTTTGGGCCATGGAACTGTCTTTCGGAAAGGTGATCAAGCACTTTATGCCGTGACTATCCCACTTTATAATGCACCGCTCAAAGCAGTTCCTGAGCTGCGCCCCACAGTATTCCATAGGTGCGGAGCTTACCTCACCGCCGCCAGTCTCCCTTCGCGCCACAACAATGAACGTATACCGGTCCAGTAGCTCAAATCCACCGTTTTTCAGGTGATTTCGGATGACCGCGCCCTCCCGCTGCTGCTGAAAAAGCACCTGATCCAACAGGCCGCTGCCTTGATCCATCGCGCTCTGGCGCTCTGTGATCCGCTGCTCACATACCCGCACCACTATATATGACAGCGCCTGCCAAACCACCTCTTCGCACTCCCTGGGCAGCTGCCCCTGATCCATAATGACCAGCACACCCAAAAGAGTTTCACCTGCCTGGCAGAGAAACACAGCATCCTTTTCGTCATAAAAGCAGTGCTTTTTTCTGCCATAGTTCAGGCTTTTTTTCAGCAGCTTATTCCCAAGAAGGGAAATGTTCCGGTTTGAAGCGCGCTGCGGAAATTGATAGCTGGCCAGAATACGGCTCTGGACATCAATGAAGAAGCAGGACGCGCCTATCATTTCCCCCAGAGAGCCGAGAATTGCTTCCAATGGCTCATCATTCATATACTTCCGCAGAAGCTGTGCATGCCTGCTCGCTGTCTCGTCTTTGCCTCCGGCGGACTCCATAACAATTTCCTCGGTAATCAGCCGGATGACATTGCTGAAGTGTATATCGGATCCAATTTCAAACAGCGGAATCCCGTACTGGTCTGCCACGTCAACAATATCACGGGGGATTTCGTTGAAGTACCGGTTGATTTTTACCCCGAGGACGGATACACCTGCCCGTATCAAGCCTATGACTGCTTCCATCCCGGCCCCGTCCTTCTGCACAAAAGAGAGGGTTGTCAGCACAAACATCCCCCGCGGCTCTGCTCCCAGATAAAAGTCCTCCGTCTCCATGACGGCAAGCTTCTCCACCACGCGCCCCATGCCTGCCTCTCCGGCCTTCAGGCGAAGAGAAAGCCTGTCCTCAAACAGCTCCTTGAGCCGCAAAGCAGAAATTCCCACAGAGTGCACTCCTTTCAAACAAATAAGTAAAAAGAAGATAGCACAACCCCCGTGCAAAAACAAGCCGCCGCCCCCGGGCTGTCAGACAGCCCGGGGGACTGGGCAGAGGCGGCGCTCAGATTTTTACCCGATATTTGTCCACGCTGTCCCAGTCAATCTCTACGCCGCTGCCCGGCCCATCGGGGAGCGGCAGGCAGCCGTTTTGAATAACCAGAGGCTTCTTGATGAGAGACGCACTGAAGTTCTCGTCATAGAATGCGATCTCACAGGGCAGGGATATCTGTTTGAAGGCGGCTGCAAGCTGCACGCAGTTGGCGGTACCCAGATCGCTCTCCAGCTGGGTGCTGATCTGGCAGGGCAGGTTTGCGCTTTCCGCCAGGTGCACAATCTTGGTGGAGAGGAAGAAACCGGTCCGGGGCAGCTTGATGCCCACACGGCTGATGGCGCCCAGCTGGATCTGCCGGTAGACGTCATTGACGGTGATGGTGCTCTCATCGCTGAGAATGGGGACGGACGTGGCTTTGGCCAGGGCCGCGCGGCCCTCGTTGTCCGTGCTGGGCAGCGGCTCCTCCGCGCAGGAAATAACCCCCTCCAGCGCCCGCAGTACCTTGAAGGCCTCCTCACGGGTATAGGCCATATTGACGTCAATATAGAGAGTGGTGCCCTCGGGGCAGTTGGCCTTCATCTCCTTGAGCAGGCGGATGTCCTCGTCCACGTCGCCGTTGCCCGTCTTGATTTTGAAGCTCCTGTATCCCTCCGCGGTCTTGCGCACCACCTCATCCACCTGGTCCTGATAACTGCCGTAGGTGCCGGCCATGGTCCAGGACAGGGGGACTTCCGTTCTGTACGGACCACCCAGCATCTTGCAGATGGGCAGACCGCACAGACGCCCGTTCAGGTCGTAGAGCGCAATGTCGATGGCGCCCTTTGCCGTGGGATTCCAGACGGCAAAGCTCATTTTGTCCCAGAGCTTCTGCAGATTGAAGGAGTCCTCCCCGATCAGCATGGGCGCGAGGACATCTTTGATGACGTAGTAGATGGACTGCTGCGTTTCTCCGTAGATTCCGATGCGGGGAGTGGCCTCTCCAACGCCGTAAGTACCGTCCTCTGCGGTGATTTTCACAACTACGTTGTCCGCGCCGGCCATATGGCCGGATTTCCAGTTGATCGTCCCGGCAAAGGGGATGTTGACAGGGATTGCTTCAACGCCGATAATCCTCATTTGTCATTCCTCCTGATACAAACCAGTCAGACCCTTTCTATGGCCTGTTTTTCTTTACTTCCCGGTAACAGCCAGAATCTTTCCGGTCTCCTTCTTAAAGAGCCGGATGCTCACAAGGCCGGCCACCAGAGCAACCACAGCTATGGAAGCCCACAGGTAGTTTGCCATGACATAAGATCCGGTATTCTGGGCAATCGTTCCGCTGATGGTGGGAGAGACGGAAGAAATCAGGGTGGCCACCATCAAATACGCGCCGTAAATCTTGCCGAAGTTGGTCGTGCCGAAGATATTCGCCAGCATGACGCCGGGAATTGCCATCTGGGCGGACATCACAATGCTGCCGCCGGCGTAAAACACCAGAATCTGCCAGTAGCTGGTGGGGTTGGCGGAGACCAGGTAGCACACACCGGCCAGGGCACAGGTAAAGGTAAGGAGCTTAACGGGTTCAATCTTGTCCAGGTAACGCATCAGGAACGCCAGGAACAGAAGGCGGATCACCTGGCGGATGGAGAGCACCGTAGACACAGTCTCCATGGCAAAGCCGGCCTGGACAAAGAGCAGGGAGCCGGGGTTCATGATATAGTTGGACAGGCAGAGGGAGCACGCATGGAGGACAATCAGGGCCCACAGGAGAGGAGAGCGCAGCGCCTGCTTAAAGGTGTAGTGATTTTCAGGCAGCACATTTTTGAACACCCTGCTTACGGCCGCTGCCGCCTGTCCTTTCTTCGGCGTGTCTCCGGCATCCCGGCCAGGCTCCACGCCGTCGGGATACTGCCCCACATCGGAAGGCTTGTTAATGATGAAGAAGGAGAGAATCAGGCCGATAATGCTGGCAGCGCCGAAGTAGTAGTAGCCATACTTCCAGTTGCCGTTGCCGACGGAGTTGATGAGCCAGGTCACGATAGGTGCGGTAATAATACCGGCGATAACGGTTCCGGTGTTGACGATGGCGCCGCCGGTGCCTCTGCGCTTCTGGAGCCAGTTGCTGACAACCGACTGGGTGGTCACGAAGGACACGCACTGGTAGCTCAGCGCCACCACAAAGCCGTAGTTGAACAGGAACATCAGGGAGCTGCCCGCCTGGAACTGCACCAGCACAAAGCCGGAGAGAATGGACAGAAGGCTGCCCACAATAAACATTTTCTTTGCGCCGAATCTGTCAACGAAGGAGCCCATCAGCAGGCCGCCCAACGCGGCCACAATCTGGGTAATGGTCCATGAGAGTCCATACGCCACCTGGGTTACGGTGTTTTCCGGGCTCGTCATCATCAGTGTGTTGGCCACGCCCTGGGCGTTGCTGCCGAAGTTGCCGGAGAAGGTGGTGATCAGGCTGGCCAGAATGACCATGTACCAGCCGAGAAAGCCTTTTTTCGCTTTTTTCATTTACCTCGCCTCTCTTCGCCTTAAATGATTTTTTCCTCTCTCAGCGCCCGGATCTGCGCGCTGTCCATGTGAAGTATCCCGCCGTAAACGCTCTCGTTGTCCTGCCCCAGCGTGGGCGAGCTGCCCTGCACCTGGGGAGGCGTCAGAGACATCTTGAGGGGATTGTTGGTGATGCGCACCTCACCCGCCGCAGGATGCTGGATGGTGACAAACATATTGCGCTCTTTGGCAATGCACGCATCATTTACGACCTGGTCAATGGTGTAGACAGGCCCGGCCGGAATTTTAACACTGCGCATCTGGGCCACAACCTCATCGGCCGTAAGCTGGCCGGCCCACTGGTCAATGATCTCCTCCAGCTCCCGGCGGTGCTTTACCCGCTGGGCGTTTTTGCTGAACCGCTCGTCCTCCGCCAGCTCTGGCCGGCCCATCAGCGCGGCCAGCTTGGGCCACAGCCTGTCGTTTCCGGCGGCAAAAATCACCGTGCCGTCTTTGGCGTGGCAGCTGCCGCCAGGCGCCGCGGCCTCCGTGCCGTTGCCCTGACGGGACGGCACCCGGCCCTCGGACAGGTAGACCTGGTTCAGGCTGGCCAGCGCGCTGACCGAGACATCCACCAGTGAGACATCAATCATCTGGCCCTTGCCGGTGCGGTTGCGGTAGTTCAGCGCCGCCAGAGCGCCCACCGCGCCGTTGATGCCTGCCAGCACGTCGGCCACGGGCGCGCCGCACCTGGCGGGCTCGGCATCAGGCCAGCCGGTCACGCTGCAAATGCCGCTCATGGCCTGGGCGATGGGGTCGTAGCCGGGCAGCTGGCTGTTGCTGCCGCTCTGGCCGTAGCCGGAAATGGCCACATAGATGAGCCCCGGATTGAGCTTGGACAAGGTCTCGTAGTCCAGGCCCAGTCTGGCCATGACGCCCGGCCGGAAGTTCTCCACCAGAATGTCCGCGTCCTTCACCAGCTGGAGGAAAATATCCTTTCCGCTCTTCAGGTTCAGGGTAATTCCCTTTTTGCCCCGGTTGAAGTTCATGTAATAGGCGCTCTCACCGTTGGAGAAGGGCCTGAGGAATCTGGCCTCATCGCCCATGCCGGGTTCCTCAATTTTGAGCACCTCCGCGCCCAGATCGGCCAGTATGGCGGCGCAGTGGGGGCCGGCCAGGACCCGGCTCATATCCAGAACCTTAATTCCTTCCAGTGCTTTTTCACTCATACCGCTCACCCCAGTTCATTTCCCGCAATCAGCACGGCGCTCACCTGAGGAGAACCGCCGAAGGTGTGGGAGAGTCCAATCTTGCAGTCCTTAATCTGACGGGCGGGGTTGTCCACGCGCCCCTGGAGCTGCTTGAAAATTTCATACGTCATCCGGATTCCGCTGGCGCCCACAGGGTGGCCAAAGCACTTCAGGCCGCCGTCCACATTTACAGGCAGACCGCCGTCCCGCTCGAAAAAGCCAGACTCAATGTCCTCCGCCGCATGCCCTGGCTGGCTGAAGCCGAAGTCCTCATAGATAATCATCTCGGTGCAGGTAAAGCAGTCGTGGACCTCGGCCAGATCGATCTGCTCCCTGGGATTCGTAATGCCGGCCATCTTGTAGGCCTGACGGGAGGAGTCCTTCAGGGCGTCAAAGCCTGTCCACTCAAAATTGGGGCGGCTCTGGCTCAGCGTGGAGTCTACCGCCATGCCGTAGCCCTTGATATAGATGGGCTTGTCGGTGTACTTGGCCGCCATGTCCGCCCGGGTGAGAATGGCGCAGGCGGAGCCGTCGCTGTTGCCGCAGCAGTCAAAGAGGCCCAGCGGGTAGGCGATGATGGGCGCCTTCATGACGTCATCCACAGTCAGTTCCTTGTGGAAATGTGCCTTGGGTGAGAGCATACCGTTGTGGTGATTCTTCACCGCGATTTTGGCGATAAGCCGCTTTCCCTCCTCGGGGCTGAGGCCGTACTTGGCAAAATATCTGGAGGCAATCATGGCAAAGGAGCCGGGGCCCGTTCTTCTGGCCTCATACACGGGATTCCAGCCGCGGCCCACGCCCAGGCCGCCATAACCGGTATCCTTCAGCTTCTCCACGCCGATGGCCATGACAACGTCGTACTCGCCGCTGGCAATGGCCATGGCCGCCTGGATCAGCGCCACATGTCCGGAGGTACAGAAGCTCTCGTTGCGCATCATGGGGATGCCGGAGAGCTTGAGCGTGTCCGCCACAGGAGTTGCGCCCGTTCCGCCGTTTGGCTGGTTGCCCTCGCTGAAAAACACAGCCTGAATGTCCTCTGGCTTTACATGGGCATCCTCAAACGCCTCGTAAGCGGATTCAATAATCAGATCCGAAATGCCGCAGTCCCATCGTTCTCCGAATTTGGAACAGCCCATTCCCACAATTGCAACCTTATCCTTGATAGACACCCTTATTCCTCCCCTCTGCGCACGGGTCTGAGCTTCCAGTAATAGTTTACGAAATCGCCAAGATTGTGCATCTTACGGAAGCTGAACTCCAGGTTCATGCCGACTTTGATGTCGCTCTCCTGGAAGTCGGTGATCAGCATGTAGATTCTGGTCCCCTGGCTGTCCTCGGCTACTGCCTGGCCAATCATGGGATCGTCGCTGCGTCCCGCCAGCCGGTCAATGGAATAGGTAAACAGCTTGAACTCCCGCTCATAGAGCCGGACCTCTTCATACTCGTCCTTGGAGTGGCAGCTGTAACAGACCCTGTTGATGGGGAACATAATCTGACCGCACTTTTTGCACTTGCTGCCGTGGAGAGAAAGAATGCAGTTCTGCTCACGCCAGTAGAGGGAACCGGAAGGGTTGATCTTATAGGGCTCACCGGGCTCAGCCTCGATAAGTCCACGGAAGGACAGGAAACGAGGATAACCGGTCAGCTCGTGGCGGGTGGACAGATACTTGTGAATCAAGCCCTTGTTCCGCAGATGTTCCACATGCTCCGTCACCTTCAGCAAAACTGCCTCGGCTCCGCTGCCGTAAGCGGACCAGAGAATCAGGTCGCCGGGCTTGGCCTCGTCCAGCGCCGCCGCCAAAAGCAGCAGGGGCTGGGCGGTTCCGCAATCGCCGATGTTCGTCAGCAGGGGGTCCTGTACCTTCTCCGGGCTGATACCCAGGGCCTTGGCCACACCCAGGTGGTCCTTGGCGGAAGTGGAGGGCAAAATCAGCTTGGTCACATCATCCGGCGTAAGGGACTGAGACGCCATCAGCTGCTTCAGGGCCCGCACAAGGGCGTAGGTGTACCCCTTGCTCTTGACAAAGCGGCTCTCACCGGTGCGCACATAGTCGTCCTTGATGTTTCTCCAGGCGTCGTGAATTTCCACGTTCACCGTCTCAAACGCCTCGATGGACGCCACCACATCCTGGGTGCCCACCATCAGGGCGGCACCGGCATCGCCGAACATCTGCTCCAGCTGGGACTTGGGATAGCCGTTTCGCTGATCTGCGCTGGTCACCAGCACATTTTTGCACATGCCGGCCTTCACGGCGCTGTAAGCCGCCTTTACCGCGCTTACGCCTGCTCTTGTGGAGGCCAGGAAATCGGCAATCTGGCAGGAATCCGCCAGGTCGCAGACCTTGGCCAGAATGGAAGCGTGGGACTTTTCGGCATAGGGGGCGGTGGTAGAAGCAAAGTACAGTCCGTCAACTGCCTCCCGGTCCTGACCTGCCAGGCAGTTGATGGCGGCCTCCGCCGCCATGGTCACGCTGTCCTCATCGGCGTTGCACAGGCTCCGCTCTCCCTTGGCGCCCTTGGCATCCCACTGGCGGCCAATGGTCTCTCTTTTTATATAGTAGTACGGAACATATACGCCTGTTCCTGTAATTCCAATACTCATAATTCGACTCCTATCAGATAGACTGGATGAATTCGTCAAGCGCCTCGCAGACAGCCTCGGGATTTTCCACGGCAATGAAGTGGCCGTAGCCCTCATAGAGCTTCATCCGCTTGTTCTTGCAGTTAACAAGCCGGTCCAGACTGGCCTGAGCCATTTCGGCGGTGTAGGCCTGGTCGTCGATGCCCTCAATAATCATAACCGGGCAGGTGATGCGGTCCATCTTGTCGCTCACGTTGAAGGTACCGGTCTCGGTCAGGTCGCCCTGCTTGATTTTGCCGATTTCGCAGAGAGCGCCCCAGTTGATGAAGTCCACCCGATCCTGGCTGGTTCTGGTCCCCACCAGGGACTCGGTAAATTCCAGATGGGAATGCTGGGGGCAGACATAGGGATGGAAGAGCATCTCGCGGACATTGCCCATCCCGTCCTCGGTGTTGTCATTGCCCTGCATGCACACGATGCCCCGCACCGGGTGCTCCTGGGCAATATGATAGGTAATGCCGCCGGCCATGGAGCAGCCAATGACGATGGGGTTCTCCAGGCCCAGGGCCTCCACACAGTCCCAAATCCACTTGCCGTATTCCTTGTAGTTATTGATTACGTTGTTGCCGGGCAGAGGCCAGCTCTTTCCGTGACCGGGCATGTCCACGGAATACATCCGGTACTTGTCCTTGAAAATCTCCATCATGTCGTGATACTGGCGGTTCTCACGGCCTGCGGTATGGAGGCACAGCAGCGTGGCCTTGTCATCTGGGGCGTCGTTGGTCTCAAAGTAGATCTTGACTCCGTTGATGCGCTTATAGAAGCCGCGGATCGCCACGTCTCCGTCAGGCGGCACCGGCTTGCTCTCATCCCGCTTGGGCATATCGCTCCCAGGGGTCACGCCGTCGCGGATATAGGAGTAGAGCCGTCCGGCCTGGGCCAGGGCGTTGTTGTTCTGGCGGTAACGGATGGGCTCGCCGATGGTCTTAAAGTCCTCCGGGTTTCCGCCCTGACGGATCTGGTAGCACACAATGGACAGGCTGCGGCGGCAGGGCGCCCACATATCCCAGCCCTTTTTGGTTCCGGCCAGACCAATGTCAATTCCGCCCTCAGGGAGGCCCGTTTCCACCTTCGTCACCACGCCCCGCTCAAGGTAAATCGTGCAGGATTCGTCATCTTCCGTAAAGCTCATACTTCCGGTGAAGAACTTGCCGTAGTAATACTCTCTAAACTCTTCACCATAAGCACAGTTGATAAAATCCTTTAACTTTTCCGCTCGCTCGATCATCGACATTTGAATCCCTCCACTTTTTTATGGGTTATTGGGCCTCACAAAACCATCAGTATGCCTATTTTTCAGCTCGTGATGCGTTTTTTATTGTGCAACATTATAGTACCATGTCGTATGTTATGTGCCTATTCGACATAGAAGTTAAATTTTCGACCGGCTTTAATACTTTTGTAGGAGACCTGAAAACAGGGCGGTGCAGAAATAAACTGCACCGCCCTGTACCATTCTTATGTTATCTCTTGTTCCAACGCGTCAAATTCAGGCGTGGAAACAATCTCAACCAGCTTTTATTCTAAACTATTGATACCTCCCCATGGACACTTTTGCTGACCGCTATATCAGCTATTCCGACGAGGAACAGGCATGCCTCCTGCCCTGCTTGTTCAGAAGAAAAGAAAAAAGGCCTGAAATCTTACGATTTCAAGCCTTTTTGGTGGAGATAAGCGGGATCGAACCGCTGACCTCTTGAATGCCATTCAAGTAAGAAATCAAAAATTACAGAAACATCAGAAGTTATGTATGGAATTCCTTTTACTTCCGCAAGATTTGGTGTTCAGTCGTTCTTTTATTTCCAACTATTTTATACTCGTTCAACACATATTCAACACGGGCAGGCCAGTGACTCTCGCGCAAAAATTTGTGAGTGGTCTCAGCGGTAGATGATATAAATTTAAAAACGCAGCAGCTGCAATGGCTTCGACGCTTTTTCATGGCAATTATACCGTCATTCTCAAAATGGAGTTTCCGAAGCTCAGACGTAAAAACACCGTCAGTTCAAAAAACAGATTCCATTCGTTTAAAAGTAAAATGCCGTCATTCTGAACCTGAACCACTTTACCCAAGTGCTTCAAAACGCCGTCATTCCAAAAAATCAACCGGCATTAAAACCCCGTCACTTCAGAAAATGTCAAAACAGTAATTTCTCCGTCATTTTTGATGTTGAGCAACAGGAAAACACCGTCATCTCCCAAAAGTCCAATGACAGTGTTTCCACACAGCAGCACACACAAAATACCGTCATTTTAAATTGTGCTGTTGTGCGGCACCAGAAGCCGGTTTTGTGTTTGGATAAGCACCAGGTAAAAATCTGTATAAAGCAAATGCTGACTCCTTGCAAAAATCACTCGAAAACAGAAGTTCCCACGAAAGGCGTTTACATACAAATCTCCGGTATGGTAAGATATATGTTCAGTAAGGGAAAACGTTTCTGCAGCTTGTAACCTTCCATATATTGTTGCTGCGTTATCCCGAGGGTTGGCCCTCAAAAACATCTTCAAGCAAGGAGAGAGGATCCATGAAAAGAAAGATTGCCGGTCTTTTGCTGGCGGGAGCCATGACGGTCAATATTGCCGCAGTCAGTACAGCTGCTCACGCCGCAGCATTTACCGACGTGCCCGATGACGCCTGGTACTCCCAGGCCGTGGACTACGCCGTGAGCCACGGAATGTTTTCCGGCACCGGTGCCGGCACCTTTTCCCCCTCAACGCCTATGACCCGCGGCATGATTGTGGTGGTTTTAAGCAACGTGGCGAAGGCGGACGTATCCTCGGCCAAGGACGCCAGCTTCAGCGATGTGCAGCCCTCTGACTGGTATGCGGATGCCATTGACTGGGCCTATGAGCAGGGGTATGTTTCCGGCACCGGCGCGAATACCTTCAGCCCCAATTCTGTTGTGACACGTGCTCAAATCGCGGTTATCCTCTCCAATTACCTCCACAGCATCAACGCAGACCTCGAAGAGGATGGGACTTCTGCGGCATTCAACGATATTGCGGCAATCCCTTCCTGGGCGCTGGAAGGCGTCAAGTATATGCAGGCCATTGGCCTGATGGCGGGCGACTCTGCAGGCAATTTTAATCCCAACAAGGAGCTGACCCGGGCAGAGGCCGCAACTGTTTTTATGCGCATGGACCAGAAGCTGAACGGAGACAACTCTTCTGACAGCTCCTCCAGCGGCCAGAGTGGAACGGAGCTCACCCTCCCCGGCGGCATTGTCGTGAAGGATGAACCCATTTCCGTCAAGGAGGCCTTCAAGACTATTGCGCCTGGATTCAAAGACACTCAGGTCCGCCCGGGCAAAAGTTCCAAAGGGTTAATTCCGGCCGGCACAGAGATGGCTGTCGGGGATGACGTGGTAGAGCAGCAGGTCTATGTGGACCTTGGCAACGGCATCATCGGTATTATGACTACTTCTTTCAACCCTGCTATGGAAGTGCGGTTCACCACCCTTGAGGTCACAGGTTATCCTGGGGATAAATTCACGCTGGATGCTGAAGAGTTTGGATACACCCAGCCCGGCCAATGGGAAACCCCCAATGAGAGCGTATCTATTGCAAATTTGGATGGATACAAGGCTGAAATTACCATTACGAGCTCCGGTAGTTCCTCCATTCAGTTCTATAATGATGTGCGAGACGAGAATGGTAACTTCCCTATGCTGCTTACCGTAGGCGTGACCTCCTATGAACGGCGCCCTGCGAAAGACGAAACCGCTAATTTCCGTCTGGATACCGACAACGAGCCGGTCTACTACGTGTCTCCCAGCCCGGAGTATTACCGCCTGGCACAGGTTTGGTATACCGACAAAGGCACCAAATTCACCAGCAAGGATTCTGCCCACTATACGAGCAATGGCCTTGATGTTATCGGCAACATCTACGTTTATCCTGATGCCGATGCAAACATCGCCAAAAGTGACATCACTGCCCAAGGGTATGTGAAGCCCGAATGCATCACGAAGTATTACTCCATTTCCACATCGGAAACGGACACTCGTTACCTTGCAGTCGGTGACTACCTCACACTGGGTTTCTATGTTATGAACTCCGCCGCCGAGAATACTGTTGTTACGGTATATATCACCAGTTTGGAAACCGGCCTTACTGAGACCATGGACATCGCGATTCGATACGCCGGATAACAAAATAGCAGGAGCTGCCTCCCGCAGGAGGCAGCTCCTTTCTTTTGCTGATTACACTATATGCCGATCACACCGTCATTTTGAGCCGCGTTCCATCGCCTCGTCTACGGCCCGGTTCAGGAAGGTATTCATGGACTCCCCTGTCGTCTCTATATATGCCAGCATCTTTTGTTTCTTTTCAGGCGTAACCCGAAAGCCCCGAATCTCCTCAAACTTGCTGCGCCACTTGTCATTTGCTTTTTTCTGTGCATCAGAAGTAGGCATCGTCTCTCCTCCTCATGTTCCATACCATATCACAGCTGGCTGCTGGCAAAAATATGGCAAGCTGCATATATACGCGCGCGTATTATTGGCAAGTATGTTCATTGATATACGTGCGCGTATATCTTATAATACTGTCAGAAAATAAAACAGCGGCAGTGCATGGGAGTTCGCACCTCCCATGCACCTGCTAGGTGCCTTACCACCTACACAACGACTGATGTCGCACCGCAGGCATATTATATCTTCTTTTGGCTCATCTGACAAGATGCCTGCGTTCCAGACGAAACTGTCCACAGCGTGTAGGTAACTGCCCTGCACGCTGTTTTGTTTTCGTACTTCAAAATGGAGGTTACGAAAATGAACGGACAGGAATGTGTCTACATGACAGTAAGCGAAGTCAAGCGCTATCTCAACATCAGCCAGGCAGCCGCCTACGAACTGACGCACCGGGCTGACTTTCCGGTATGCCGGATCGGCGGCAGCATCCGGATTCCCAAATCGGCCTTTCTGGCCTGGGTCGAGCTTCGCACCCACATCCCCGAAGCTCTGGCTCGCCACATGGCTTCCGCATAAGGAGGCCGTACATGAACAAGCGTTCCAACGGTGAAGGCTGCTTCCGCAAATTAAAAAGCGGTACTTGGCGGGGCCAGATTATGGACGGGTATAGAGCGGACGGAAAACGGAACATCGTCAGTTTTACCGCCCCGACTAAAAGTGAGGTCCAGCAAAAAATCCGCCGGTATCTTGCTGATACGGCTGCCGGCTTGACGACTCTGAGCCGCTCCATGTCGTTCTCTGTGTGGGCCGAGCAGTGGTACCAGGATTATGTGACTCAGGTGCAGCCCTCCACCTATTCAAGCTATCGGTATACCCTGAAACTATTGAAGGCCTTTTTCGATCATATGGTGCTGAGCGAAATTAAGCCTCAGCATATTAACAGCTTCATGACAAAGCTGTTGAAGGAGGGGTGTTCCCTCTCCAAAATCAGCAAATGCAGAAGCATGCTCATTCAGATCTTTGATGCTGCGGAGAACAATGGACTGATTTTGAAGAACCCCGCCCGCAAAGCAAAGGCCATTCGAACTCAAAGTACAGAGGATACCGGGAAGGATGCGTTTTCTTACGAGGAAGTCGCCTTATTAAAGAAATATCTGCGCAATGACCTTTTGGGCAACAGTATCAGGCTTCTGCTTGGCAGTGGGCTGCGGGTACAGGAATTGTTGGCGCTTCGGCCCGAGGACATCGCTGAGGATGGCTCTGAGATCTGTGTCAACAAGGCCATCAAAATGGTAGACGGAAAGCCAACCATCGGCCCACCCAAGAGCAAGCGGAGTTGTCGGACTGTACCGATTCCCGAGGACTACCGTCCATATGCAGTATACCTTCGAACGCATGGTGGAAAGTCTTACATCTGGACCTCCACCCGGAAGAGTTTGCTGTATAGCGTGGGAACTTTCCGCAACAAATATTATGCCGCATTGAAGCGGGTCCCCGGCGTCAGGAAGCTCGGCCCCCATTGCTGCCGTCACACCTATGTGACCCATCTGGAGGCCAATCAAGTCCCGTTGGCGGAAATTGCCCGGCTCGTTGGACATTCCACCGTGTCCACCACCAACCGCTACCTGCATATCTCCAGCGAGACCCTGGAACGTGCAGTCAGTACTCTTAATTGCTCAAACAGAGGCAGTCGGAATCTTCCTGCAGAAGCAAAGCGTATGAAGGGGGCATAAAGATGGCAACGAAAAAAGAACTGCGCGGTCAATATATCCTTAACGTCCTGCACAACATTGAGCTGGCCGGAGACGCCTACTCCACCGCAGAGGAACTGTACCAGCTGTGTAAGCAGAAGCATCCCTCCCTTTCGGAAGATGCCTTTCGGGCGGATAAGACATTTTTACAGAAGGAGGGTCGGATTGCCCAAGAAGGGCGCCGGATTTACCTCGCAAAGACCCTGGCATATGAAAATGCTGCTGCTCAGTTCCTGGCGGACATTTTATCCAATAACGAGCTCCAAAGTGCGTTGCAGGATATGCCTGCGTCGACAGAGCTTACCACTCTGACAGGAGAACAGCAGTCCGCCATCCGTATGGTTTTCGGCCACCGGCTTTCTCTTATTTTGGGTGGTGCCGGAACCGGCAAAACCACCCTGGTGCGTGGACTGATCGCCCAGGCACCTCATCGTCTCTCTTCCTGTATCCTCTGTGCTCCCACCGGCAAAGTTGCCCGCAACCTGACCGAGCGCACTGGCGTTCAGGCACGTACCGTACATGGTGCCCTTGGCCTGCGCCCGGAGGAAAACTTTCTGGGGCCTGTGCATTGGGATTTGACCGGCCTGGTGGTGATTGACGAAGCCAGCATGATGACTCTTGAGATGCTGGCCGGCATCCTGCACAAGGTCTCTCCATTCGCCCATGTTGTCCTGATCGGGGACCCCAATCAGCTGCTCTCGGTAGGAGCCGGAAATGTACTGACAGACTTGTTGGCACTGGGTGTACCCTGCACCCAGTTGACAATCTGCCACCGGCAGTCCGCCCAGGCTGCGGCTCTGGGACATAATGTACGGCACTTTCAGGAGTGCCGCAGCCTTGCGGATCTGCGTTTTGACAACAGCTTCTATTTCGTCCCACAGACTGACGAGAAGCGCATCTGTCAGGCAGTGTGCTGCGGAGGCGCTAAGCTCTACCGCATGGGCGGCTCCACGCAGGTCCTCTCCCCTTTCCGCAGTTCCGGAAAGCTGTCTGTATCAAGTTTGAATGATGCGCTTCGGGACATGCTGAATCCCGCCGTCCCTGCAAACCAGAATCCGGACTGGCCAGACGCCTGCTTCCGGGAGGGTGACCGGGTCATGGTGTTGGAAAATGACTGGCAGCAGATGGTCTGCAACGGAGATGTAGGGCACTTCTACTTTCTTTCTCAGCCAGGCTCGTTCGGCATATCCTGTCCCGGGCAACGACGTGCCTGCTGGATTGGAGAGAATCCCTCGGATCGGCTCAGTCTGGCCTACGCCATCACGGTCCACAAGGCCCAGGGTTCTGAATATGACATGGTCATTCTTCCGCTGGTCAAATCTTTTGGCGTCATGCTGACGCGGAACCTACTCTATACTGCCATCTCTCGCACCCGGAAGCATGTGGTTTTGGTTGGAGACCCAGACGCTCTGGAAGAAGCCCTCCGGCAGGAACCAAAGCCCCGCAAATCCCAGTTGGTGGCCAAGGCCCGGATGTGCTGTGTCAAAAATGATTTACAGAAGAAGAGGTGCCGTTATGCGTGAGCAAGACTATCGAAACATTGGCGTCAGGATACATAATCTGAGGAAGCTGCGTGGGCTGTCTCAGGCAGCATTGGCAGAACGGGCAGAGCTCTCCACGCCCTATATCAGCCACATCGAACGCGGCATGAAACTTCTCAGTCTCCCTGCTCTGCTCAGAATCGCGGAGGTACTGGATATTCCGCCGGGCACACTGTTGAATGATCCCAAGACGCCTGGGAACTCTCATCTAGAGTTTGCCTTTCTTTTGGATGCCTGCAGCCCTGTGGAGCGGCAAGTAATATACGATTTGGTCCTGGCAGCAAAAGAAAGCATGGTAAGACATTTCAAAATCTCTTAATAGAAGGCCGGAGATAGCGGGCATTCCTCCCTATCTCCGGCCTTTATCACTGCCTACAGGGCAGCTTGGATATCTGGCAGTTTATAGAAAATAAAATACAGCGTTTATAACGGCTACTGTCATAGCTTTTTCGTCTATGCGAAGTTTATGCCAAAACGCCGGAGCCGGCCAGCGCCGATGCAGATCTCCTGCTCGACGAATATCCACCAGTAGTTTTATACAGTGTGGTATTCCAGTTAGAACGGGAGTTTTTCCTGAATATCCCCATCCTGCTGGACTTCCTGGTCCATCTGATTAGCACCTCGGTAAAGGTGAAGGCGGGCTTCTTGCCAAAAGGCAGACCGATAAGCCGAGCCTCTCCTAGTATAATGGATTTCTGGCTATGCAGATCACCAGTCTTATGGAGTAGAGATTCATCAGGTTCGTCTTCTCTTCCAGGTCCGCTCTCTTGAAGTTACTCATATCTGCCCAACCGTGGCCTTCGAGGATACCGGTCTGTGGCTTACAGGTAGCTTTGTGTACTTGTTGGTCGTTTTCAAAAGTAAGCTACTATAGTAATTACCGTAGGATACTCCGTCATCCCGTAACTGTACGCACATTCCCGAACTTTGAAACTAACAGGCGGTGGTTTGTTTAGATATTACTTTCTCTTTTTATTTTCTTTGTGCATTTTATTTGCTGCCTTTGTAGCCAGCAATTGTAGGGAACTGCTTATTTTTTTAAGCTCCCCGTTCTGCTCCTTTAGCTTTTCCATTAAATCTTCACTATTTCAAACATCATTCCATAAAATTGACCCGCAACTGGCAAAGCGGCCGGGTCAGTCTTTAACACAAACACGGCAGACACTTTGAGAATTTGTTCACGCTCTGAAATTTATGGAACCACTCGAGTGGAAACCCCTCCAAAAAAAGAAGGACAAGCACAATCTCTCGGCAAGTATGTGAAGCTCTAACCAAACGATTTTTAGAGTTCCTATGAAACTTCTAACTAGACCAGAATGTCCAACTTGGATATTAAAAATCAGGAGATCATAAGAACACATCATCGGACCATTCAAGATTAGGCAGAGATGATATTATTAAAAGCTGCCAGGACGCACCATAAGGATGCAATCTTGGCAGCTTTTTACTTAGCTTTCCTTAATTTTGGCCCTCCACAGGAAAAGAGAGAATATACTCCCCATGTTGCTGGATTTGGTTTTTTTCAACTGCTCTGCTCCTGAACGATTTGCGTGGCCAACGGAAGCTCCGGGCCAGCTCTGTCTACCGTCTCTACTCCCCTGTTACAATAAAAATGCTGAAGTATCTTCATAATTTCCTTAGACGGGATTCCACCGCCAATGAAAGGAAAAAATATCCTACTAGAATTCAACGCTGGATGCGGCCGGAGCCGTCGCCGCCGGCCAGCTTTTCCACCTCGGGGAGGGTGACCATGTTGTAGTCGCCCTCGATGGAGTGCTTGAGCGCGGAGGCCGCCACGGCGAACTCCACAGCCTCCTGGGTGGACTTGCCGGACAGCAGGGCGTAGATGAGGCCGCCGCCGAAGCTGTCGCCGCCGCCCACGCGGTCGATGATGTGGAGGTTGTACTTCTTGGAGAAGCAGTACTCGTTGGAGGCCACATCGTAGAGCATGGCGC